>JAFLEG010000458.1 GCA_017302195.1 Verrucomicrobiota bacterium | reverse complement strand
GGTCAGCCCGATCTCGCTCTTCACCGGGATCTGGTTGATCCCCTTGAGCTCGTACTCCACCGGTTCCTCGATGGTGATGATGCGCTTGGTGACCGAATTGATGGTCGAGAGAAAGGCGTACAGCGTCGTGGACTTGCCCGAGCCGGTCGGCCCGGTGACCAGGATGATGCCGTGGGGCTTGACGATCAGATCGCGGATCGCCGCGTCTTCGTCCCCGGCAAACCCCAGCTTTTCCAGGCCGAAGAAGATCTTGCCGCGCGTGAGCAGTCGCAGGGAGACCGACTCGCCCCAGACCGTCGGGACGGTGGAGACGCGGATGTCAATCTCCTCGCCCTTGATGCGCACGTTGATGCGGCCGTCCTGTGGCAGCCTCTTCTCCGCGATGTTCATGCCCGCCATGACCTTGATGCGCGAGATCAGGGCGGCCTGGTAGCGCTTGATCTGCGGCGGCAGCGGGGTCTGGTGCAGGATGCCGTCAATGCGGTAGCGGATGCGCAGCTCATCCTCGGACGGCTCGAAATGGATGTCCGTGGCGCGCTCCTTGAAGGCCTCCCAGACCACCTGGTTCACGAACTTGATGACGCTGGCGTCCTGATCGTCGCCGGTGATCTCGCGGTCGTCCCCGACGATGAGCTCCATCGGCTCGTCCTCGGCCATCTCATCGAGGGTCTCCGCGCCGACGCCGTAGTACTTTTTGAGGGATTTCTCGATGTCGGCCCGGGTGGCCAGCACGTATTGGACCGGCCCCTTGACGTCGAACTGCACCGAGGCCTGCATCGCCGGGTCGAAGGGATTGTGGGTCGCCACCTGCAGCACCCCGCCGTCCTCCCGGATGGGGATCACGGAGAACTGGAAGGCGACCTTGGTGGAGATGCGCTTCCGGACCTCGTTCTCGATGGACTCCTTGGTCAGCTCCACAAACGGCCAGTCCAGGGCCTGGGCGAGACGTTGAAGAAACTGATCTTCGGAGATCCCGCCCTCGCGGGCGAAAAATGCCAGTTGGGATTCCGTGCCCCCCCCTTCGGTCGCCGAACGCCAGGCGGCGTTCCAGTCGCGAAACTGCGACGGCGACGTCAACGCCGCTCGTTCGAGAATTCCCTGCAGTGACCGATATGCCATGCGTGTCGCGGGCTCCGGCGTTTCAACGGCCGCCGTCCGGAAAAGTTGCACGGCCAGTAAACGGGTAAGAGGGCCGGGGGACAAGCGAGGACCGCGGCGGGGGGAGGAAAACTTGTGTGCTTGGAGCCGGGAGTTCCACCGGCGGGCGGTGCATATCCCGGAACCGTCTGAAGGCGGCAGTCCCCAGGGGCGCCCCGCCCCCCGCCCGCTCACCAGAAACCAAAGGCGCCATCGGCATCCCACATCTGGGAGGCGCGATGGGACCGCAGTTGCCGGATGCCCTTCCAGGAGACCGAACCATCGAGCAGTCCGACATTGCCCCCGGTGGCGCCAGCCTCCCGCGGGGTCTCGGAAAACGCCTCCGGATTCGCGTCGAAATAGGCATCGTCGCGCACCACCGGTCCGAACCGGCCATGCGGTGCCAGGATCCGCTGAAAGCTGTGGCAGTACACGTTCAGGTCGGCGACCAGCACCAGTTGGGGATCCTCGGACGCCTTCTGGGGCGAGATCCAGGTGTTGGTCGCCCCGGCCAGCAGCGGCCAGGGAGTCCCGGGATGCCCGCCGAGGTAGTGGTATCCGATGGCGATCCCGTAGTCGTCATGGGTGCGCCATCCGGCCTTGGTCTGCATCCACTGGGCCAGGTTGGGGCAGTCCAGCGAGCGCAGGGTGCTCGCGTAGCGGAGGAGGTTGGTCTTGGTGGCGTTGGATACGATGGGCGTGTGGGTGTCCTGCTTGTTGTTGTTGTCGGTGTCCGCCGGGGGCAGGAACTGCTGGTTGTCCCCGGCGTAAAGGAGGGCGGCGAGGAGGAACTGGCGGGTGTTGTTGGTGCAGGCCGCCCGGCGCGCCCGTTCCCTGGCACCCGCCAGGGCCGGCAACAGCAGCCCGGCCAGGATGGCAATGATCGCGATCACCACCAGCAGTTCGATCAGGGTGAATGCCCTCTCGGACCGTGGGCTCCGACCGCCCGGGTGGACTCCGGAGTTCATGGGGGTGTCCCGGCCTCCCGGACGTGGAAGAAGCGTCCTCCTTCCGTCAGGTCCAAGGCAGCGGACAGCGCGCCGTTGGCCGCCGTCCAGGCCACCGGCACCCCGGTCCAGAGGGCGGGCGGATCGCCAGGACGCTCTCCCGCCAGCAGTTCAATCCGGACTCCGGCATCCGGCGGCAACGGAGTGCCGCCGTCGCCGGACACCGTGAGGACCAGCCGCGGCGGATCCCCCGCGGTGAGACCCGCGGCAAGTCGAAGCCCCGGCAAGGCGCCTTCCGGCCCTATGCGGAGGGCGATCAGACGCCCGGGCGCCACCTGATTGGCCCGGTCAATGTGGGGAGAGTTGCGGGCGAAGAGCACACCACCCGCCACCGCCGGGTTGTTCCAGCAGAGTCCGTCCCGCAGGATCCGCTGCCGGGCCAGTTCGGTGTAGGCCTCCGGATTCGGCTCCAGCAGGACCAGTTCACCGGATTCCGTCAGCACCACGATCTTTCCCCCCGCCTTGATCACGCTGCCAAATCCGACGCGTCCCGACCCCACGGCACTGGTGATCCAGCGGTTGATGCCCGCCGCCAGATCCAGACAGGCCACGCTGCGGAACCGCGTGGCCCCCTCGGAACCGGACTCCACCACGCTGTACAGAAATCCCTCGTGCCCGACCGGCGTGGACCAGTGGTTCTGATAGGCGGTGCTGCGCTGTCGCCAAAGCTGCTCGGCGGCAAGACCCGCACCCGCATCACGACGGGAAATCTGGGCCGCCCAGGCGCCGGCGCCATAGGCCGCCGAGGCGTACACCCGGTCGCCCTCCAGCACCGGAGTGGCCGCGGTGGAGGTCCCGGACGGCTGGAAAGCGAGCCGCCATTGCGGCTCGCCTGTCTCCGGCACCAGGCCCACCAGGCCCCGCTGGGTGACAAAGACCAGGTTCGGACTCCCCGCCAGGACCCCGAAGGCCGGCGACGCATGCGTCATGGGGTCGTCGTGGGCCCGCCACGCCGTGGTGCCGTCCGAGAGCCGCACCGCCATGAGCCGCTGCCCCGGGGCATTCGCGTTGACGAAGACCAGATCCCCGATGATGAGCGGCGAGGCGGCGTTTTGCCAGGCGATCACCTGGCTGCCGAATTCCGCCACGAAATCCCGCCGCCACAGGACTTCCCCCGAAGTGGCGCGGAGGCAGAGGAGCTTCAGCCGGGAGGTGAACACCACCACGCGGTCGCCGGAAAGGCTCGGGGTGGATCTCGGGCCGTCCAGCCGGTCATCGTAGCCCACCAGATTGTCGTAGGCGGCGTTATCCACGGGACGTGACCACAGCGGCTGCCCGGTTGCGGCGTCCAATGCGACGCAGACCTCCATGGGCCCATTGGGCGTGGACTCCAGGGTCAGGGTCACCAGGCGTCCACCAGCCACCGCCGGGGAACTCCATCCCGGACCGATGGGTTGCTGCCAGAGCACGGGGAGCGGATTCTCATTCCAGTCGGTCCGGATCGCATCCGGCGACGACCCGTCGCCCAGCGGGCCCCGGTATTGCGGCCACTCGGTTGCCCCCGCCCCGCCCGCAGTCCCCAGCACAAAGAGCATCCAGAGGAGCGGCTGTTGGCGCATGCCCACACAGTACGTCGGAAGCCCCTGCCGACAAGCGTGGAATCAACGGCCCGGGGTGCATCTCCGGTGGGGTGGGGCGGAGGTTCACCGAACCGGGCGTCACAGGAACCAATGCGGTGTCAGCTCCGCACGCAGCCCTTGGGAGACCCGGCCTTCCCCGGCGAACGGCGAACCGCCGATCCCCTGTCGATGCCTTACGGGTCAGGGACGAACGACCCGCAGTCGCAGGAAGGCCCGGGAGGCCCCGAGACCTGGGACGGACCACACCTCACGCAGTTGATCGGCGGCCACACGCTCACGACTCAGGAGCCAGGCCGGGACCCAGGTTCCGAGGTCCTCACTGGCATCGACATGCACCTGCACGTCATCGGCAGAGAGGCGCCGGGTGAGGATCCACTGAAACTCCCCAAGGGAGGTCAGCCGGGCTTCCAGATGATCGGGACCCGAGGCGGCATCGGAATCCCTGCTCCCCAGGGCATGCTCGGTGAGGGCGGCCAGCCCGTCCCCGTCGGCATCCGCCAGCGGGGCACCCGCAAACCGGGCGGCATCGGAGCCGCCCGGCGTCCCATGGGTCTGGACGCTCGGCCGCCATGCCGCCGGGTTGCTGATCCCCAGTTCCGGACGTGCCAGCACCAGGCTGTAGCCGCCTCCCCGCGTCCCCTCGGGCCACGGAGCGCCCGTGGCATAGGTCAGGTCGAGCAGCGACACGCCCTCGGGGGATACCATCTGCAGACGCTCGCCCCCGTCGGCAAGCTGTCCGGAGAATCGCCCCTCGACCGCGACGTCCAGGCCATGCTGGCGGCGGAAATGGAACAGGTCGGCGGCCAGCACCAG
>JAFLEG010000457.1 GCA_017302195.1 Verrucomicrobiota bacterium | reverse complement strand
CACGTCCTGGTCCTTCTCCTGGACCGTCACGACGCGTTCCCAGCCGCCGGTGGACAACGTCGAGCGCAGCGTCTGCACACGATCCGAGAGTTCCTTGCGGTTGGATTCGTTGATGCCGACGACATTGACCCGGACTGCCTGGATGCCGCGCAGAATCTCGGCCACCTCGGGTTCCTGGGTTTCGGCGACCTTGACCGCCATCGCGAGCAGGCCGCCCTTGAGGTTCACCTCGACAAACTGGCCGCCGTCATTTGCTGGACTGAAGTCGCCGAGATCCACGAAGCCGGCCGCGGGCGTGTCGGCGGTCATCGGGAGGAGGAGTGCGAATCCGGCCGCGAAGGCGGCCGCCGGTTGCAGAAGGGATTTCATGTGGAGTAGCAGGGGATTGGTGATGTGATGTTGTCGTCCGGGAACCAGGCTCCCGACGGAGACAGCACACCGCGCGTCTCCGGAGGGTTTCAAAAATTCCCGGGCAGCCGGTTTCCACCGCCGCCGCCTCGTCAACCCCTGGAGGGCCGTGATCCCCGAGTCCCCATGTTCTCCGCTGCGCGCTGACAGATCCCAAATCGCATCGGAGAAGTCGGGGACTCGAAAAGCTCGTCGCTCCGCACTCCTCGTCCCGCCCGGCAGGCTCACTCCGATTCGGCGTGCTGCGCGCCACGTGCCGCCATGGCACCCAGCCGGAACGGGATCGGAGTCACCGGCAGTTCCCGGGCCTGTGCAACCCCTTCCTGGAACAGATACGCACGGTCCGGCGTCACTCCGGTATGGACTTCGCGCAGCCCGGATCCAGGCCAGGTGATGGTCACTGAAGTGACGGTAGTGGCGTCCCCCAGGCCCAGTTCCTGTCGCAGGGGATTGGATCCGAAGCTGGCCCCGCTGTTGACGGTCTTGTGGAGAATCCGCGGACCGCCCGGAGTGGCCAGAGCCACCTCGATCCGCGCGCCGATGGCGGCACGGTTTGCCGTGCGCCCCTCCAGCTTCAACTTCAGCCAGTGGTTGGTGCCGCCCGGGTTCCGAAAGAGCACATTGCGGGCATTGTCCCCCGTGAAGGCGCCTCCCATGACCGCATAGACATCCTGATCGCCGTCCTGATCCAGATCGGCGAACGCGACCGCATGGCCCTTCTGCAGATGGCCAAAACCGCCGGCCGTGGTCACATCCTGGAACTGCGTGCCGCCATCATTGCGGAACATGCGGTTGGGAATGAGCGTCCGCAGGTCGGGATCTCCCGTCGCCGCGTAGAAGTCGAGCCAGCCATCGTTGTCGAGATCCCCAAAGTTGCAGCCCATGGTGTGGATGATTCGGTTCAGGCGGGCCGCCCGGGTGACATCCTGAAAGGTGCCGTTCCCCTGGTTGCGATAGAGGCGCGGCAACGCTGCCGTGTGTGGCAGTCCGAGATAATCCGCAGCCACGTCTCCCACGCCGCGGATCCGGTAGCCGCAGACCAGGATGTCCTCCCAGCCATCGTTGTCGTAGTCGAAGAACCATGTGGCGAAACTCAGCACGCGGTCCGAGACCCCGGCCGCCTCGGAGACGTCCAGAAACTGCCAGCCTCCGTCCGCGCGGGGACCTTGATTGCGATACAGCAGGTTGGGGCCGTCCAGACAGGACAGGTAGAGGTCCGGCCGGCCATCCCGGTCGTAGTCGGCGCAGGCCACGCCCTTTACAAAGCGCCGGATTCTCAGTCCGGACGCCGCCGCGCACTCCGTGAACGTGCCGTTCCCGTTGTTATGAAAGAGTTCGCAGGGATCGGCATCGCGCGGCTCGCTGGTCTCGTTGCCGATGAACAGGTCCAGCCAGCCGTCCCCGTCATAGTCGAACCACACCGAGGTCTGGGTGGGATGGAAGCTCAACAGCCCGGCCTCCTCGGTCACATCGGTGAAGGTGCCATCCCCGTTGTTCCGCATCAGGGAATTGGGGATCCGTCCCGACTTGCCCAGCCAGGCACCGCGCAGCATCCAGAAGTCGAGCCAGCCGTCGTTGTTGTAGTCGGTCTGCTGGAGATTGAGACCTCCCAGGACTCCCAGAAGACCGGCAGCGGCGGTGATGTCGTCGAATCCGCCCCGGCCGTCATTCTGAAACAACCGCAACTGCCCCTCAAAACTCCACGCGGACACCAGGACATCGAGCAGGCCGTCATTGTTGAAGTCGTCGAGGACGCAGCCGCCGGCCAGGTCATCCACGTCCAGCCCCAGTCCGCCCGCCACGTTGTCGAAGCGCGGCAGCGGATGTTCGGAATCAAAGACCGAGGCCGGAATCCGCCACGCGGACGGTACCTGCTCCGGCCATTCCCCCAGGGTCATGTAGGCGATGTTGAGCAGCCATCGCGCCCCCAGGTCATTGGTGAACTGGCCGAGATGGGTGGTGAACAGGGGGATGGCATTCCGGGATCCGCGAGGCAGACGGTGGTAGCCCTCGGGCTCCAGGGGCAGCAGACAGGACTTGGCATGGTGGTGGAGCAGGCAGTTCTCCTGCTCGCCCTGACGCAGGTGCCCCATGGCCTTCTGGAGACGCAGCTCCCCCTGAAGCCGGGGCGTCAGGGTCAGGGATGCCGCGGCCAGATCCGATTCGAGAGCACTGAGCGCCTCAAGAGATTCGGTGGTCTTTCCGGCCAGTTGCAGCTCCCGGGCCCGATCCAGCCGGAGGGTTGCCTGCTGCGCCGCATTGGTCGCCCGGCGCAGATCCGCCTCCATGAGGGCCAGACGCCGGTCGGTCAGATACGGCACTCCCCTCGGATCCACCGTCTCCCGAAGCTTCGCCAGGCGCTCGGCCATCCGACGGGTGCTTTCCGCCGGCGGGCGCCCCGGCGCATTGGTGACCACCGCCGCCCTTGCGGCGCAGGCGATCCCCATCGTCAAGAGCGCTGCCCAAAAGGACGGACAGCACCGGAACAAACGCCGCTTGCCGCAGGAGACAGTCACCCGGAGACGTTAAGCAGGGTCAGCGCCGAAATCGCGCCGCGTGTCGTCATCCCACGGGACGACACCATGCGAACCGGTCTAAAACTGTGGCGAACCGCCGATCCATCGGGGACAGAAGATCCTCCGCCGGTCCCAACAGGATGCACGGCTGGCTCCACGTCCTGGCGATTCCGCGCCCTGGCGGTGAACTCGTGCAGCGTCCGACGTGTTTCCGTTCAGCGGGTGCGGAACTGCCGGACAATCTCCGCCCGGCGTGTCCTCGTCACCGTATGCTGGGTGCCATCACGCAGCCGGACAATCCAGTCGCCATGCGACTTGGACTCCAGCCCGGTGATCCAGTCGGCGTTGACGACGGTGAAGCGGTTGATGCGCAGAAAGCGCCGGGACGGCAGCCGTGCCGACAGCGCGGTGAGGCTTTCCCGTACCGTCACGACCCGCTGCGTCAACCGCAGCCGGCAATGGTTGTTTGACGCCTCGGCGCGCACCAGATCGTCCAGTGCAAGCATCAGGATCCTTGCCCCGGACCGGACGACGATGCGTGGACCGCCCGTCTTCCCCAGCCCATCGGTTCCGACCCGTTCGGTGAGGTGACGACGGGCCCGCTGCAGGGCCTCCGAAAGGTCGGATGACGACACCGGACGACTGATCCAGGCCACCACGCCAGAAGAGGCGGATGCCGGACGGACGTGCCGGTCCCGGGTGATGAAGATCGCCAGGGGGAGGGTCCGGGTACCCAATCCCGAGAGCAGTTCCACCGCAGAGAGGCGCGGAAGATGGTGGTCCAGGATCGCCACGTCGGGCCGCTGATCGCGCAGCAACTCGATGGCCTGGGGGCCGTCCGAGGCCTCGCCCACCACCGAGACGCCCGGCAACTGGTCAAGCCGCATCCGGAGCGATCTCCGGGATCCGGGCTCGTCATCCGCCAGCACGACGGTGAGCGGGGGCAAATCCATGGCGCGACTGGAACGATTTCGGCACGCGTCTATTCAACGGCAACCACGTCGCGAACGACCCGGAGGCCGGGTTTGTGGTTACAACTGATCTCGGTTTTCCTCTCGGCGCTTGCCCGAACCGGCCATCCCCTCAAGCTGGAGCCAGCATGAGCGTCACCGTCGGCGTGCCCCGGGAAATCAAACCACAGGAACACCGGGTCGCCCTGCTGCCCTCGGCCGCCTATCAGCTCATCCGCCGTGGACATCGCGTGATCGTGGAGTCCGGCGCGGGCACGGGATCCGGGTATCCCGATGCCGACTACGCTGCGGCCGGCGCCGAACTGACGCCCGACCACGACGCGGTGTTTCGCGCGGCCGACCTGCTGGTGAAGGTGAAGGAACCCCTGCCGTCGGAGTATCCCCTGATCCGCCCGGGGCAACAGCTGTTCACCTATCTCCATCTGGCGGCCCAGCGGGAGCTCACCGAGGCGCTCCGGGCTTCCGGAGCCACCTGCCTGGCCTATGAAACGGTCGAGGTCAACCGGCGCCTGCCGCTGCTGGAGCCCATGAGCGAGATCGCCGGCCGGATGTCGGTGCTGGTCGGCGGCTACTTCCTGGCAAAACACTCCGGCGGCAGCGGCACGCTCCTGGGCGGGGTGCCCGGGGTGTTGCCCGGCAAGGTGGTGGTTCTGG
>JAFLEG010000456.1 GCA_017302195.1 Verrucomicrobiota bacterium | reverse complement strand
CTGAGCCAGCTCCGACGCCAGCCCAGAAAGACCCGCCAGGCCTTGCGGGGCTGCCCGAGATGCAGGGCGCTGGCCGCCAGTCCGGCGAGCAGGAGTCCGAGCGACAGCAGCGCGCCGCCGAGGCTGGACTGCAGGAAGGGGCGCTGGGCATCCGAAACGCACCATGCCGCGGCGAGCAGCCCGCCCAATCCGGCCTGGGTCAGCACCAGCATCAGCACCAGCGGACCATGGAGATGGGCCGGCTGCGGCAGGGCGTGATCGGCGGCCCGAAGCGAGGCCTCCGGATGACACGTGCGGTACGACGTGGTCGGCAGCGACAAGGAGGGCGACGGTGCATCGGGCAGCCATGACGATTCCCCGGTGGCCGCCAGATCTGCGGGATTGCCGAAGCGGCGGCGCAGGTCGTCCGTGCGCACCAGCCGGATCTGGATGGCCTCGTTGGGACAGGCCTGCACGCAGGCAGGCGCCTCGCCGTCCGCCAGGCGTCCGTGGCACAGGTCGCACTTGCGCACGATGCCGCGGCTCGCGGAGTAGCGGGGCACTTCATAGGGGCACTTGAGGATGCAGTAGCTGCAGCCGATGCACTGGTCGTCGAGGTGCCGGACGATGCCCGTGATCGGATCCTTGTCGTAGGCGAGCACCGGACACCCGTGCATGCAGGCCGGTTCGACGCAGTGATGACAGGCGGTGGTGACCGTCTGCTGCAGCGGAATCACCCGGTTTCCCCGTCCCCCCGCCGTAGCAGACGACGTCAGGAGACTCCGATCCCTCCGCTCCTTCGCAGCGCCTGCCGCCGTCGGGGAGGAAGAGTGATTCTCGTCACCTCGACTCCTACCGGCGGGGACGATCTTTTCCCCCACCAGGAAACCGACACTGCGCCAGGACTCCCCCTCATCGAGTCCGTTCAACGAATGACAGGCGGTGACGCATCCCTTGCAGCCCGAGCAACGGTCCAGATCCACCTCGAATCCATACTGCTCCCCGGGACGCGGCGCGGTGAGCGGGATCAGGTCCCGATAGTGCGGGGCCATGGCCGGGCCGGTATGCGCCTCATGACGTCGGGAGAACCGCTCGACGGCGGTCAACTGCCGCTGCTCGGCGATCAGGGCGTCCACGAACGTCCCGAGATCCGGACCGGCGGGGGATCCGGACCGGTCGGGTTCGATGGGGTCGGGAGCCACGCTCATGGCCGCTCGGGTCACGCCTCCTCGCCCAGCAGCTCCTGAAGACGGCGCAGATCGTGTCGGGCGGTGAAGGCCTGGAAGGATTCACCGGGAGTGCGGTGCACGAGGTAGTTCTTCAGGATGCGCTCCATGGTGGGCTTCAACTGCCCGATGCTGACACCGGTAAAAAGCTGGCGCCCGACCGCCTGCCGGTCGCCAAACCCGCCCCCCACGAAGATGTGGTAGCCCTCGACCGTCTCCCCGCCCACCTTGACCTTCGCACCCAGCAGCCCGAGGTCACCCATGTAGTGCTGCGCGCAGGAGTTCGGACACCCCGTGATGTGAACATTGATGGGCTGGTCCAGCTCGACCCGGCGGTCCAGCCAGTGCATCAGGTCCAGCGCATGGCCCTTGGTGTCAGCGCCCGCGAACTTGCAGTAGCTGTTGCCGGTACAGGCGATGAAGCCGCTCTTGAGATTCGACGGGCGCCAGTCGAAGCCCAGCTTCATCAGAGCCTTCTTCGCGGTCTCGACGTAGGCGTCGGGAATGTTGGGCAGGACCACATTCTGCCAGACGGTGAGACGCACCTCGCCGCTGCCGTAGAGGTCGGCGATCTCGGCCAGCCGGCGCAGTTGCTTGGCGGTGATCTGGCCGACCGGGACGGTGGCGCCAATCCAGTTCAGGCCGGGCTGCTTCTGCGCATGCACCCCGACCTGTGGATGGGCGGGAACGGACGTCGTGACGGGGGCAGACTCCCAGCGGGCGCCGACGGGGATCCGCAGCAGGGTGCGACCAAGGAGCTTCTCCGTCTCGGCGAGATATTGGTCGAGCGTCCAGGTGTCGAGCAGGTGCTTCAGACGCGCCTTCTTGCGGTCGCCGCGGTTGCCATGGGCGAGATACACCCGCAGCAGGGCGGCGGTGACCTCCAGGATTTCCTCCGGTCGGATCAGCACCCCAAGATCCCGGGCAAAGGCCTTGTGTCCGGTGGCGCCGCCCAGGGCGCATCGGAAGTAGGCGCCCGCAGGCACCTGCTCGGTGACCAGCATACCGGAGGGGGATCCGGACGCCGGCGCCTGAGCGGCGACCTGCACCGCCTTGAAGCCGATGTCGTTGGTGTCCTCGACCGTGGGGATCCGCCCGCCGCCGTGGAAGGCGATGTTGAACTTGCGGGGCAGGTCGTAGAACTCGCGGTGGTTCAGGATCAACTGACCCAGCGCCTGGGTGATGGGCAGGGTCTCGATCAGCTCGTCGGGATCCACACCGCTGGTGGGATCGCAGGTAAGATTGCGGATGTTGTCCGCCCCCGAGCCGCGCGTGTGCAGTCCGATGGCCTGGATGCGCCGCACAAACTCCACGGTGTGCCGGGGCTGGATGAGCCGGAGCTGGAGGTTGGCGCGGGTGGTGATCTGCACGTAGCCGCTGGTGAGCTGGTCGGCGATGGCCGCCAGCTCGCGGAGCTGGAAGGCGTGCAGTTGCCCGCCGGGAATCCGCAGGCGCGCCATGAACGCCTCCTTGTTGGGCGTCAGGTAGAACAACCCCTGCCACTTAAATCGGAAGCTGTTCTCCTTGTCCGGCGCCTGATTGGCCGCGGCGTGCTGGAGCAGCAGCGGATAGGCGTCGAGCGGATGCAGCTCACGCTTGATGCGCTCCTCCGGGATGAGGTCGTCGAGGGACGGCGCCGCCGGGGCGGCCGCCGGATTGGGTGCCACGTCGCCGAAAGTCAGGCCGCGGTTGCGCAGTCCGGCGAAGAGTCCGTCGAGGTAGGCGGTCTGTTCCCCCGAGAGGGGCGTTCCGGCGATGGATCGAAGGGTCATCGTGACGGGGGGAGGCTTGAGACTCTGTGCAGCTCGGGGAGCTTGAGTACGAGGTGGCCATGGCTATCGTCCCCCCCATGACCGCCAATGAAGTGATTGCCGGCTTCCGAAAGCTGCTCCCTGGGGAGCAGGCTGCCGTGGTGGGGGAGATCCTTTCCGAGGCGGATGACGAGGCAGTGCTGTCCACGTTCGACCGATTCCCGCGCAGTTCCGGACTGGATGAGGGCCAGATCCTGATGCTTCCACGAAGTGCGGATCCTGCTCGATAGCAACATCTGGTTGGCGATCGTCACCTGCGACGGCGTTTCGCGGGCCTTGTGGCGCCGGATTCGGGACCGGGTCACCGTGGTTGCTGCTGATGTGTTGTACGCGGAGATCCGGGACAAGCTGGTCCGGAAGTTCAATTTCTCACCGGCCCATGCAGCGATGATGACGGGATACGTCCGGCTTCGATCCCGGTCGGTCGGCAACCCTCGGCTCGAGAATCCGGCGTGTCGCGATCCGGATGACGATCGCGTGCTGGCCGCCGCGACAGCCGGCCATTGCGAGTACCTGATCACTCGCGACAACGACCTGCTTGCGCTGGTCGAATATCGGGGAGTTCGCATCATGAGATTGCGTGAGTTTAGCGGGATACTGGATCGGGGCAGTTCCTGAGAAGCGCTAGTAAACGTCCCGCTGGTATCGTTTCGTTGTTTTTAGGCCTGCCACATACTCCGCCGCCTGGTCCCTGGTCCGGCCGCCGGCGGACTCGATGGCGGCATGCAGGGCGGCATCCACGTCCTTCGCCATCCGCTGGGCGTCACCGCAGACGTAGAGGTGCGCCCCGGCTTCCAGCCATGACCAGAGTTCGGACGCCTGCTCCTGCATGCGGGTCTGCACGTAGATCTTCTCGGCCTGGTCGCGGCTGAAGGCCAGGTCGAGCCGGGTGAGCAGTCCGTCACCGGCCCAGGCGGTGAGCTCCGGTTCGTAGAGGAAGTCGCAGGCGCGGCGCTGGTCTCCGAAGAACAGCCAGTTCCGGCCGGCGGCCCCGGTGGCCCGGCGTTCCTCCAGGAAGGCGCGGAATGGAGCGATGCCGGTGCCGGGTCCGATCATGATGACCGGCAGGTTCGGGTCCGCCGGCAAGCGAAAGCCATGGGAGGGCTGTACGAACACCGGCACCGGCGTTTCCGGCGTCACACGGTCGGCAAGCCAGGTGGAACAGACCCCCTTGCGGGAACGTCCATGGGCCTCGTAGCGCACCGCCGCCACGGTCAGATGGACCTCGCCCGCATGGGCCTTGGGGGAGGAGGAGATGGAATACAGGCGCGGCGAGAGGCGGCGCAGCACCGCGACCCACTCGGCGGGGGACAGGCGGGCGCCGGGAGCGGCGCGGACGGCATCCAGCACATCGCGGCCTCGCTGCCAGGCCTCCAGATCCGTCTTCCGCTCCGGCGCCAGCAGGGACACAAACGCCGCGCTGCCATCCCGTGCCGCCAGCTCCTTCAACAGGGCCGGCGGGGGACTGGTGATGACGCAGGACCGGAGCAGGGCTTCTTGAAAGGGCATGGACGTCCCCTCGGCGGGTGCCACCGGCTCATCCCC
>JAFLEG010000455.1 GCA_017302195.1 Verrucomicrobiota bacterium | reverse complement strand
ATTCCCGATGGCGCCCCCTGCCGGGACCTGCGACAGGCGGCGCGGCAGCACAGGATCTGGGTCTGCGCCGGCCTCACCGAACGGGCGGGACCTCAGGTCTTCAACGCCGCGGTCCTGATCTCGGACTCCGGCGAGGTGGTCCTGCATCACCGCAAGATCAACGAACTGGACTTCGCCCGGGACCTCTACGCCTGTGGCGATCGGGTGGCCGTCGCGGACACGCCGCTCGGACGTCTGGGACTGATGATCTGTGCCGACGCCTTTGTCCCCGGCCATCCCATCAGCCGGACCCTGGGAGCCATGGGCGCGCAACTGATCCTTTCCCCCTCCTCCTGGGCCGTGCCGGCCGACCACGATCCGGTCCGGGAGCCCTACGGCGGCCTCTGGCGCGACAGTTATGGTCCGGTCGCCCGTGAATTCGGACTGTGGATCGCCGGCTGCAGCAATGTCGGCCCGATCACCGGAGGGCCCTGGGCCGGACGCCGCTGCATCGGCTGCTCCCTCCTCGTGGATCCCTCCGGCCAACCGGTCCTCGAAGGACCCTACGGCGCCGATGCCGAAGCCCTCCTCATGGCCACGCTCCGGCTGGAGCCGCAGGCGCGCCAGTGTCGCACCCCCGTCGGCCCGGGATGACGGGTGGCCGGATCGTGTTCCTACCTTCGTCCGAGGCCGGCGAGGTAGGCCGTCAGATCGCGCACCTCGTCCGCAGACAACCCGTCGAGCAGGCCTGAGGGCATGAGAGACCCGATCTGCCGGCGCTGGGCGATCTGGTCCGCGGGGAGCCGCACCAACTGGCCGCTGAGGTGATCAAGCACAGAGATTTCTTCGGGGGTCTCACCGCGCAGGTAGCCCTGGAAGCTGTCGCCGCGACGGGTGGTGACTTCGAAGGCCACGAACCCCTCCTTCACCTCCTGCTGCGGTTCCAACATCGCACCCAGGATAAACTCCACCGTCTGGGACGTTCCCAGGGCGCCGAGGTGGGGGCCGATCTTCCCGGCACCGGCATCCACGCTGTGACAGGTGGTGCACCCCAGCGAGGGCCGCTGGAAGACCGAGGCGCCGCGGACCGGATCGCCCGCCGACCGGACCTGGGCGGCCAGCGCCGGAACCTCCGCCACCGTGAGCACGCGGTTGGCGCTCCCGCCGCCCATCACCCGCTGCAACGCCTCCGCCAGCAGCGGATCCCGACGGCCGCTGGCGGCCATCCATTCCAGCGCCGCCGCCGCCGACTCCCGCGAGGGTGGCGTGGTCCGGAACGCAGCCGCCAACGGGTCCAGCGACGCGGGCTGCTGAAGAAACGGGGTCAGGACGGCGCGCACCAGGGCGGGATCGCGAGGTTCCTTCCAAAGGAGGGCCGTCGCTGCCGCCGCCGCGGCGGGATCCAGCCGCACCAGGGCGGCGGCTGAAGCGGCCCGCACCCAGGGATCGGCCGCGGAGACCGCAAGCTCGGACAACCGCGGCAGGTCCGAAGGGTCGGCAAACTCCCCGAGTCCCTCGGCGGCCGCCCGCTGACGGTCCGGATGGGCGGCCTCCCCAGCGGCCTCGCGGAGCGCCGCATGCAGCGATTCCACCCGCCAGACGCCCGCCAGACGCAACGCCCCGCAACGGACGGCATCCGTGGGCGACACCAGCAATGGGGTCAGCGCCGCCCCCAGATCCCCTTCCGGCCGCACGCCCCGCCGCCGGGCCGCCCCGGCCAGGCGCTCCAGCCACGCGGCATGCAGCGCCCCGTCGTACACGGCCCCCTGCATGAAGGTGCGGGGCTGTAACAGCACCTCCAGATCCTTGGGTCCCCCGGCGTCGGTGACCGTCTGCAGCAACTCGCGGCGGCTCGCGTCGTCCAGGGCCACCTCGCCAATCCGCCGCAGGCGGCCGGCCGCCTTGGACACCGTGTCGGCGCTCCGGTCCGCCCGGGTCAGCGCAGCCATTCGCGAGGCCACGCCTCCCAGGAGGATCTCGCCACGCTCCATCGCCGGACGCCACCACGGCTTGAGCGCCTGCACACACTGGGTGAAGGCATAGTCCAGGGCCGGCTCCATCGGGGCGTCGGTCGCCAGGGCCGCCACCTCCACCGCGCGAGAGTCGGGCAGATAGCTGCAGGCGACGATGGCCTCCAATCGGACGCGCGGGTGGGGATCTGCCGCCAATCCGGAGAGGATCTGCAGCAGGTCGTCCCACGACGGCGCGGCGGACTCCATTCCACGCCACACCGCCAGGTGTCCGGTCAGCCGCGCGGCATATCCACGCACTTCAAAGCGGGACGCCCCGGCCAGCCGTCCGATCACTTCGGGATCCACCGCCCGCCATTCGCCCAGTACCCCGGCGAGTTCAAACAGCAGCCCCTCGGAAAGGTCTGCGACCGTCAACCGCTGCCGGACCGCCGCCAACACCTCATCCCTGGAGCGCGAAGCCAACACCCGTCGGGACATCTGCCGGGTCCACCGGTCCTTGGAATCCAACCCGTCCAGCAATACAGGTACCGGGAGGGTCGCCAGGCCGGGCGCGGGTGAGGCCACCGGCCGTCCTTCCCGAGGCGCCACCCGCCAGATCCGCCCGTGCGACTTGTCGCGCGCCGGATCCCGGAAGCTGGCCTGGTAGTGTCCGATGACCGGGTTGCTCCAGTCGCAGAGATAGAGCGCCCCATCCGGTCCAAACCGCACATCCACGATGCGGAAGGAGGTGTCCGACGTTTCCACCAGCGGCGGAAGCCGCTCCACGCGGAAGCTCGCGCCCGCCTCGGTCATGCGAAAGCGTTCGACGGTGTTCTGAAGATAGCCGCCGGAGACGAACTCACCCTGAGACATCGCCGGCCAGCGCGCGTTCTCCACCACGTCACCGCCGCCAAACTTCCGTCCCTCATTCCACACCGAGCGATGTTCCAGGAAGTGATCCGTGCGGATCATGGCCTGGGTGAGGTGGTAGATGCCATGGCCATTGCCGGCGAAGACGAAGGGCTGTCCCCAGCGGTCAAAGACCGTGCCGAAGGGATTGTGGGCGCCCATGGCACCGCTCCAGAACGGATCCATCCGCAGCGTCCGAGGCCAGAACCTCCAGACTCCAGCCTGCTGCAGCACCTCCAATCCCCAGGGCGTCTCCACGCGGGACTGCGCGTGCAGCCCCTGGCTCAGCATCAGTTCGCCGCTCGGTCCCCAGGCAAACGAGTTCAGGGTCTGGTGGGAATCACCGGTGCCAAATCCCCGCAGCACCACCCGCCGTTCGTCGGCCCGGCCGTCGCCGTCCGAGTCCCGCAGGTGCAGCAATTCCGTCGCCGCACCCACATAGACCCCGCCATCCCCGATCTCGATGCCGGTGGGAATCTGGAGCCCTTCGGCAAAGACGGTCGTCCGCTCAAACCGTCCGTCACGATCCCGGTCCTCCAGCACCACAATGCGGTCATTGGCCGGAACGCCCGGCGTGATCTGCGGGTAGCTCACGCTGCCCGCGACCCACAGGCGCCCCTCCGGATCGAACCGCAATTGGATCGGCTTCACCACCCCGTTGGTCTCCGAGGCCACCAGTTCCACCGCGAATCCTTCCAGGACCCGGAAGCCCTGCAGTTGAACCTGGGGATCGGGGACGGATTGGGCAGAAAGCCGGTGAAGGCCCAACCCGGAGATCAGCAGGAGTGTGGGGAGGAGGTGGTCCGTGGTCATGGGTCACTCGTCGGTGATCAGTGGTCGGTGGTTCGTGGTTCGCGGGATGGCGCCGTTTCCCTTGCTGAACACTGAAAACTGAACACTTTAAACTTCCTACCGGCTGCCCCCCGCCACGGCCGCCGCGGCCTTCCACACCTCCTGATCCGCGGCGGTGATCAGCGGACGGAACTGCTCCATCTCCGCGGGAAACCAGCGGAGGCTCCGGTTGCGATGATCCCGGCTGCTGGGCTGTTCGGTGCGGTCCCCGCCGAGGAAGGCCCAGTTCATCGGACGCGAATAATCAAACCACACGCGGTTGCGCGCCACGATGGCCTGCCGCAGGGCCTCCAGATCCGAAGCCCCGAACCGGCCGTCGGGGGACACGATCGGCGGTGGGATCTTGATTCCGGACAATGCGAACGCGATCGGCACCGCGTGTCCCGGAGCCCAATCCCCCCTCCGGTCGGCCGGCACCACCACCACGGGCAGTCCCAGCCGTGTCCCGAGTTCCCGTACCGCGGCGGCATAGGGGGCGATCTGGGCCTCCCGATCGGCAGGCTCAATCGAACCCGTCACGGCTGGAATCCGGGGCGTCAGCAGCACCCGCCGCGGAACGACCGCGCCCACCTCCGTCAGCAACTGCTCATACGCCGCCGCAAACGCCGGAACTCCCGCAGCCCCGGCAAAGGATTCCATCTCCCCAAACTGCAGCAGCACCAGCGTGGCGCCCGCCGTCTGCAACTGGTGGGTGAGCGAGGGAAAGTTCAGCTCCCGCGGCCTGGCAAACACTGTGTCCCCTTCCCAGGCCAGGCTCCGCCAGCGCAGCCGCAGATCCGGCCGCGCCAGCGCCACCAGCGCCTCGGCATACCCGGACTGATCCGCCGCCACCACCGAGGCTCCGCCCAGGGTGGCGATGACGTCGTCCTGACGGACCAGCGCACC
>JAFLEG010000454.1 GCA_017302195.1 Verrucomicrobiota bacterium | reverse complement strand
GGACACGGTCCGGGCCATCGCGGAGTCCGGTGTGGATTTCATCTCGGTGGGCGCGCTCACCCATTCCGCCCCGGCCGTGGACTTCGGTCTCGACTTTGTGGCATGACCCCCGACGCCGTCATCCTGCGGGCCCTGCGCGGCTCGGGCGACGCCGGAGCGTCGGGGGCGGATCTCGCCCAGCGGCTGGGCATCAGCCGGGCGGCGGTGTGGGCCCGCATCGAGGAGTTGCGCCGTGTGGGCTACGACATCGAGGCCAGTCCCCATCGCGGCTACCTGCTGCGGGGGGCGCCGGATGTCCTGCATGCCGACGACCTGATGGCGCGCCTGGAGCCGGGCGGGGTGATCGGACGCGACATCCGCGTGTTCCACGAGACGGCGTCCACCAACGACATTGCCGACCGCCTCGCACGGGATGGCGTGGCCGAGGGCATCGTGATCCTTGCCGAAAGCCAGACCCAGGGACGCGGCCGGCTCGGCCGCCGCTGGGACTCGCCCGCCGGGCGGGGGCTCTGGATGTCGGTGCTGCTGCGGCCGTCGCTGCACCCCTCCGCGGCCACGCAGCTCACGGTGCTGGCCGCGGTGGCCTGCGTCCGGGCCATCGAGCGCCAGGTGCCGCTGCGTCCCGACATCAAATGGCCCAACGATCTCATGTTCGGCACCCGCAAATGCGGCGGCATCCTTCTGGAGATGTCGGCAGAGTTGGATCACATCCGGCATGTGGTCCTGGGCCTGGGACTTGATGTCAACGTGACCGCCTCGGAGTTCCCGGCGGCACTGCGGCCGATCGCGACATCGCTTCAGGCTCAGCTCGGACGCCGCGTGGACCGCGCCGCGCTGGCCGCCTCGGTGATCGGTGAACTGGATCGAGCCTACCGGGCACTGGGCTCCGGAGGATTTCCCGCGCTGGCCGACGAATGGGAGGAGCGGTGCGCCACCCTCGGACGCCGGGTCACGATCCGCATGGGCGCGCGGGAACTCACCGGCACCGCGGAGTCCATTGATGACGACGGAGCCCTGTGCGTGAGGACCGAACACGGACGCCTGGAGCGGGTGGTGGGCGGCGATGTCAGCCTCGCGGCAGCCCCGTGAAGGATTCCTGAACGCGCATGATCCTGCTCGCCGACATTGGGAACACGCACACGCACTTCGGCTGGGCGGACCGGAAGCGCCTGCGGAAGACGCGGAACGTCCCGACCGCGGGCCTGTCCCCGGGGGATCTCTCCCGCACCCTGCGTGCCTGGCTGGGGGATGTCGCGGTCGAGGGCGCATGCGTCTGCTCGGTGGTGCCGTCGGTTACCGGGCCGGTGCTTCAGGCCCTGCGGGAGGTCACCGGCGTGTCGCCCCTGATTCTGGACCCCGGCAAACTTCCCGGACTCCGCGTGAGCTATCCGCGACCGCGCACCATCGGTGCCGACCGCCTCGCGGGCGCGGTGGCGGCGCGGTGGCATTTTGGGCAGCCGGTGCTGGTCGTCGGATGCGGCACGGCAACCACCTTCGATGTGGTGGATCGGGAGGGATGTTTCGTCGGCGGGGTCATCGCGCCGGGACTGGGCATGCTGACGGACGTGCTGTATGAACGGACTGCCCTGCTGCCCCGGGTGCGGCTGCGCGAGCCCCGGCGGGTGGTGGGCCGGAGCACTCGGGAGGCCATGGTGTCCGGAGCGGTGGTTGGGTACCGGGGGTTGGTCTTCGGGATCCTTCGTGAAATCCGCAGGGAGACGGGACTTCCGCGCCTGAAGGCCGTCGCGACCGGCGGCAATGCCGCCTGGATCTCCACGGTGCCTGGAATCCATGCCGTGCAGCCCCACCTGGTCTTGGAGGGTCTTCGACTCACCTGGGAATCACGCCTGCCCGTAGCGCAATCCTCATCGCAGTCGCGGATTTGATCCCGGGCTCGTCGCGCCGGGGGCCCGGTGTTCGCCGAGAAGTGCCGCGTATTTAGTACGCACCCGTATCATTTCGTTTGCATGGCTCTTCGGGTCACCGCATGATTTGCGGGCAGCTTGGCCCTCGAATCGTCATGAAATGCTTTGCCGTTGGTATTGTGGCCGCCCTGTCCCTGGCATCCGTTCGGATGGATGCCGCCGTCTCGGGATGGCTGACCTGGCGGGGACCGCTCTCCACGTCAGTTTCCCTGGAAACGGACCTGCCGGTGAAGCTCGAGGGAGTGACCCCGGCATGGACGGCGGAGTTTCCGGGGCAAAGCACCCCGGTGATTGCCGATGGGCGTCTCTACATCAATGGCTACACCGGAGAAGGGGCCGCGCTGCAGGAGGGGGTGCGCTGTTACGACGCCAACACCGGGAAGCTCCTGTGGGAGCACCGGGAAAGCGACTTTCTCTCCGACACGATCTATCTTCGGTATTCGACCTCCTCGCCCACCATTGATCCGGAGACCGGCAATGTGTACGTGCAGTTTACCCAGGGGCTGTTTGCCGGCTTCACCGCGGAGGGGCGGCTGCTCTGGAAGCACTCGATGATGGAGGAGTTCGGGCGGCTGACGTTTCCCAACTCGCGAACGGCCACGCCGGTGGTGGACGGCGAGCTGGTCATCACCCGCGGCATCACCAGTGCCTGGGGCGCGCACGGTCCGGCCGGAGACCGGTTCTATGCCTTCGACAAAAAGACCGGGGAATTGGTCTGGAGCGCCGCGCCAGGCGACCGCCCCCAGGACAACACCTTCTCCAATCCATTTCTGGATTTCTGGAACGGGAAGCGGGTGTTGTACAGCGCCGGCGGCGACAGTTCGATCCTGGCGCTGAACGCGCGGACGGGAGAACCCCTGTGGCGCTTTTCCTTCGCCAAGGCGGGGGCCAAGGGCGGCATCAATGCGTCGCTGATCCGCTATCAGGACACCCTGATCGCGGTCCACGACTCGGAGAATCTGGATTCCTCCGAGATCGGCCGCATGGCCGCCTTCCGCATCCCGGCACCCGCGGAGGTCAAGCCCACCAACGCGACCTCGCCGGCCGTGTTCACCTTCAAGGACCTGGAGGTGTGGCGCAACAACGTCGGCTCCCTGGCCAGCTCCCCCGTGCTCGTGGGGGACACAATCTATGAGGTCTCAGGAACGGGGGATCTCGCCGCGGTGGACGCGCGCACGGGGAAGGTGCTTTGGAAGAAGAAGCTGGCGATTGAGCAGCGGCAGAGCACTCCATTTTACGCCAACGGCTATCTGTATGTGGCCATGTACATCGCCGCCGAAGGTGCCGATGCCGCCGCGAAGTCGGACGAGGATGCCGGGGGCCGGGGCGATCTCTGGGTGCTCAAGCCGGGGCCGGATGGCGCGGAAGTCGTCAGCCACCTGCCGTTGGACGGCCGGTGCTACGGGTCGCCGGTGGGTTTCAACGGCCGGCTCTATCTCCAAACCGACAAGAAGCTCTACGCCTGGGGCAAGCCTGCCGCGCGTCTGGCCTCGTCTCCGCCCGCCGCCGCCTGGCCCTCGCCCGGGCCGGTCGCCCAGTTGCAGATCATTCCCTACGAGGTGCTCCTGCGCCCGGGCCAGACCCAGTCCTTCCGGATTCGCGCCCTGGATGCCAACGGGTTCACGGTGTCGGAATCCGTGGATCCCGCCACCTGCCGCTGGGAACCCTTCATTCCACCGACCGCACTCGTCCGGGCCACCATGAAGGCCTCGGTCAATGCGGCCGGCCAGTTGGTGGCCGATGCCGCCCCGGTGGGCAGTGGCGGGCAGTTCAAGGCCACCTGGAAGACGCCGGATGGACGCGAGGTCGCCGGCTACCTGAAGGGGCGAATCCTGCCCTATCTCCCGGTGAAGTTCGATTTCGAGGAGTTCGATCTGTCCAATACCACCACCAACACCGTGGAGCCGCCGACCGCCTTTGCCTATCCGCCGCTGCCCTGGAACTCGGCGCGGTTCCGCTTTGAAGTGCGCAACCAGGCCGACGCTTCAGGCGCCGCCAGCAAGGCCCTGGTGAAGACCATTGAGAACAAGCTGTTTCAGCGCGGTCAGATCTTCTTCGGATTCCCCACCGCCACCAACTACACCATCGAGGCCGACGTGCTCAGCGAGGGCAACCGCCGGAAGATGTCCGAGGTCGGCCTGATCAACCAGCGCTACGCGGTGATCCTCAAGGGCAACTCCCAGGAACTGGAGGTCAACTCGAACCAGGAGCGACTCAAGGTGGCCGCGCCCTTCAAATGGTCGCCCAACACCTGGTACCGGCTGAAGGTCCGGGTGGATGGCAATCCGGATGGCGGGGGCGTGGTGCGCGGCAAGGCCTGGAAACGCGGGGATCCGGAGCCGGAGGCCTGGACGACCGAGGTGCCGGTGCCCCGGGTCCACACCCAGGGTTCGCCGGGCCTGTTTGGATTCGCGCCCCAGGAGATGCGGGTCGCCTTTGACAACATCACCGTCACGCCCAATTGATTCCGCGCACCGGCGCCTCCATTTTCCGTTCGCTCTGGAACCCCATGAAGACTCTGCCCTTTGTCACCCTCTCCCTGATTGCCGCCGGACTGGTGTCCCGCGCCGAAGACTGGCCCCAGTGGGGAGGAAACGATCCCGGCCGCAACATGTACTCGGCGGCGAAGGGGCTGCCCGACGGCTTCGAGCCCGGGAAGGTGAAGTCCGGCACGG
>JAFLEG010000453.1 GCA_017302195.1 Verrucomicrobiota bacterium | reverse complement strand
CCGGTCCGACGAGGTGATCACCTGGCAGACCGCCCTGCATGGCGCCACCGAGGACCTCCGGGCCATGGAGGAACGGGTCCGTCGTTCCGAGGAGGCCCACACCGCGCTCCTGGAAATCAACGCCGCCGGACGCGAGCAGATCGCCCAGGAACGCGCCTTCCGCACCCAGTTCCGCGACACCGTCAAGGACTTCGTCCGGCGCAGCCAGGAACTGCGCGACCTCCAGCTCATCTCCGAGGTCGAGCTGCTCAAGGCCCGGCTGGAACTCGCCGCCGCGGAAAAGGACCTCAACATCTCCGAGCAGTCCTACCACAAGATCGGGCTGGAACGGACCCAACTGGAGACCGAACGGCAGCTCCAGCGCAGCGAGGAGCAGTCCGAGATTGGGAAGTTGAAGGTGACCGCCGAGGGCCTCCGCCAGCGGCTGGAAGGCAGCGCCACCGGACTGCTCTCCGTGCGGGCCCCCTACCCGGCGGTGGTCACCTCCCTGGGACAAAAGAACGTGGGCGGCGTGGTCGGTCCGGGACAGGAACTCTGCCAGTTGGCCCGGCTGGAGAGCCGTCCGGTGGCAGCGCTGGACCTCCCCCAGAATGGGCTCGACCGCGTGGCACCCGGGCAGACGGCGCGCCTCTTCTTCGATGCCTTCCCCTACCAGCGCTATGGCACCCTGCCCTCGCGGGTGGACTGGGTTAGCCCGTCCGCCATCACCGCCTCCAACCGCCTGGAGTTCCGCGCCCGGGCCCCCCTTGGCCGCGACACCTTCCCCACGCCGGCGGGTGCAGTGGCGGTACGGGTTGGCATGGTGGGTGATGCCCGCATCCGCGTGGGAACCCGGACCCTGATTGAATTCGCCTTCGAGCCGCTCAAGGCCCTGCGCGAGCGGTTCGGTGTCGGTGCCGACGCCCCCCCGCCGTGAAACGGCCATGTAACCGCGAGAAAAGCCTGAAAAGGGTCGCCAGAATCCTTGAAAAGGGTATGTCGCAGGCCACCCGTGATCATCCCACACAGCTCACTTCTCCAACGCCACGCGGAATTGATCAGTATGCCTGAAGAAGTCGTGCATCGTCTGCATCGTGCGTTCGCGCTAGAGCAGCCCGAGTTGAGCCGCCAACTCAGAGACCTCGATGTGGTCTTTTTTCCAGGGAAAGTGGGTCGCGTGTACCAATTGGGGATCTTCGCTTGGCTCGCATTCAAGGGGGAAGGCGTAAGCGTAAAGGTCATTCCCGAAGCCCTCTTGATGGAACTGTTTCGGCAGCAATCTGCTTGGATGGCCAAATCGGAGCAGGAATCGGAGCATAGATGCTGGGAACTTCTGCACCAGACCAGCAAGGACCACCCACAACCCTACCTGTTGCAATGGGCATTGAAGGCGCTCCAAACCACTGACGAAGACCCAATTTTCGCACCTCGCGAAACCATCCAGGCGTACCATGCACTCGACATCGTGATTCGTGCTCTGGACGCCGCTGCGGCAAGCTGATGCGTGCCATCAGCCGAGAGGGGCTTCTGTGCAGAAACGGTCAGAAGTCCCGCCGGACAACGGCCGAATCCACCAACCCCGCGGCCGCGGCGTACGCGTGGAGCCTCTTGGAGCCCGCCACGATGAAGGTTCCCCCTGCAAAGTTGGTCCAGGTAGGCCCCGGACTGCCTCCCCAGTTGGTGATCTGGTAGTAGATCGTGGCCCCAGCGGTCGAGCAGCTCAGGGTGACGTTCCGGATCAGCGGCTTGCCACCCGAGGTGGAAGTGACCCGGATGACCGGGTTGGCACAGACTCCCCAGCCGCTGGGCCGCACCCGCAGGGCCACTGCCGCCCCGCCGCCGACGGGCGTCAGTGCCGCGGCGGTAACCCGGCCGCTGGCGTCCGTGGCCTTCATGGCGAGGTCCCAATCCCCCTCGGGCAGGGTGAAGACCGTCTCCACCTCCCCGTAGGCCCCCGAAACCGCCCCCGCGAAGATCGTCCGCGAGAGGTTGCCCGCGGTGGCCTGCAGGTCCGCCGTGGCCAGGTCCCCGGTGGCGTCCCGCAGGTTCGCCACGAGCCGGAATTCCGTGGAGGGGTCGAAGTCCACGTCGAAGTCGGTGATGTCCGCCCAGGCGGTGAGGGGGTCGGGTCGCTGCTGGATGGCGGTCCACTCGATGGTGGGGGCGAACGGATCGGCGAAATCGAAGTCCAGCTCGGTCGTCAGGCCGCCCGGATTGGTGCCGGCGTCATAGACGTCGGCCACGTCGGCCGTCTGGTAGGCGGTGGCGGGGACGATGCGGAAATGCGCCGTCTCCCCTGCGGTGGCCAGGGCGGCGAAATGCTCGCTGCCAATGGGCACCAGGAGCCTCCGGTAGATCAGCCAGGCCCGATCACCAGCGGCGAACGAGTACGCCCCATCTCCACCCTGCTGGGTGCCGTACCGGGCCCGCCGGACCACCAGGTCAAAGGTTCGGCCCGAGACCAGGGTTGCGCTCTTGATGGTCAGGATCTCGTACTGCGTCGGGTCCGAGGCCCGGACCAGGAAGAGGAGGAAGGCCGCATCCTCAATGGCATCATCCGTCTGGACGTCATCCACCCGGTCCAGATCCAAGGCTGGTGTGCCGGCCGTGATTGCAACTCGGACGGCCTCGGCGGCGTCATCGTCAATTGGGTCTCCGTTCAGGTCCTCAAAGGGGGCGAAGGTCGCATCCACCACGCCCGCGACGGCGAAATTGGGGATGCCGGCGAGCGGGTAGAAGTCGGTGGCGTCGGCCTGCCGGAACCATAGATCGAAGCGGCTCGTCAAAGGGTCCGCCCGGCCCGCCAGGACGACGAGGCTGAAGTCGCTGCCGTCGCCCAGGCTGGGCGGGATCTGCAGGACCTCCAGATCCGTGATGCGGGCAGGCGGCAGCGGCGCATCCGCGACGCCCTGAGGGGTCGTGGCCACGTACGGGATAGCGGAGAGCCCACGCTCGGTCTGATACCGAAGGGTGACCGTGCCGCTGGGCGGCGCCGGCAACGACTTACCCACGCAGCGGCATGCGATGCTCAGTCCGATGCTGTCGTGGGTGAGTCGGAACAGGGATCCGGGCAGGATTCCCTCGGCCTTCTCGGCGCGGACCACCAGATTTCCCTCGTGGTACGGTTGGCCGCTGAGCTTGGCGTCCTCGGCCGCCACGGCCAGGGCCTGGTCAGCGCGAAGGATGTACGGGCGGTCCAGGGTCCGGATCCGGGGCAGCCCGCCTGTGGACTGACGATTCCAGGCATTGCTCACGCGAGCGGGCCGCGCCTTGTAGGAGCGTGCGCGGTCGCTGTAGGTGACGACGGTGACGTTTGTGGTCTCCTGCCAGCTCGTCGGGTCCAGATCTGCGGGCTCCACCAGGTCGTGGTAGTCCACCGTGTTGGCGCTGGTCCATGCGGGGGGTGACTCCGCGTGCGCCCAGAGGCCAGCCTCGATCTTCCCGTCCGCAGTCCAGCGCGACCAGCCGTCCACATGGTCGAGCACACGCTGCACAAAGGCCCGGCTGTCCTCGGCCTTGGTGAGCAGGGGCGAGATGTAGAGGCTGCCGGATCTGGCCCGTGCGGCGGCCGCCGCGGCCGACCAGCTCGCGGTCACCAGGGCGCTGGGAGGCAGCCCCAGGCCGAAGGCTTCGTCCGTGAGGTATTCCGCCAAGACAGCGAAGGGATTGGCCTGCCAGTCCCTGTCCAGCCCGGTCTCGTGCACCGTGGGAGCTCCCGAGGCAGTCGCCCAGGTGGTGGCAGTGGCCTGAAACAAGGCTCCGGTGCCCAGGGTCGCCGAGGCGTGCGTGATGCTGCCGGATCCCCGCACTTCGTACCAAAGCCCCACCACGAGGCTGCCAGAGGCCACCCCGATCGTGTACAGGACGCTCTGCCGCGGGAACCGGAATCCGACGAACTCCAGGTTGGGCAACGATGTGCGCTCGCGACCGCAGAGGAACTTCTTCCCGACGGCCACGGCCTGCCGCCGGTAGGGAGGATGCCCCCCAGCGGCGAGCAGAGCCTCGCCAGATGCATCCAGGGTTTGGGTCGCCGTGCCCCAGTAGAGGTAGATGGTCCCGTCGGCGACGCCGGCCGCCTTGGCGATCTCGCTCACGCGCGTCGCGACGAAGAGGACGAGCTCGCGCACGCGATTCAGCCGCCGAAGAGCGGCGTGAAGAAGAGGCCGAGCGACACGAGGAGGCCCAGCGTCCACACGATCGACCGCAGGCTCGCGCGATCGGCGACGTAGAGGCCCACGTACACGAGCCGCAAGGCGACGAACGCGATCGCGAGGCCGTCGACGAGCTCGGGCGGCGCGTGACCGAGCTGCGCCGAGACCACCGCCGGTCCGAAGATCGCGAGCGCCTCCCACGAGTTCAGCTGCGCGGCGTTCGCGCGCGCGGAGGCGCCCTCCTGCTTGGCGAGCCAGTCGCGCGGCGCGTGGTTGTCGAAGCTGCGGTTCGCGATGCCACCGCGCTTCGCCAGACCCGCGCAGAGGATCGGCAGCACACACGCGACGGCGAGACAGATCGTGGCGAGGCTCATGCGCGGCCGAGCATGTCCGCCACGCGGCGCGTCCGCACGTGGGCGTGACGGCTGAGCCTGTTCGGTGTGGCGCAGCGTCGTCCGTGCGATTCTCCCGGCCCAGTGGCCGT
>JAFLEG010000452.1 GCA_017302195.1 Verrucomicrobiota bacterium | reverse complement strand
CAGCGATCCCCCGCCCCGCGTCACCAGGATGGCGTCCAGACCTCCCGGAGCCGCCGCGGCATGCGCGTTCAGCAGCGCCACCGCTGCGGCAATCTCCCCCGCGGCGCCGGCCCCCTGGACGCGCACCGGCACCAGCACGAACTCCAGCCCGGCATGGCGGCGGGCCACCACATGGAGGACGTCGCGGATGGCGGCGCCGGTCGGCGAGGTGACGAGCCCGACCCGGCGGGGGAAGCGGGGCACCGGACGCTTCCGCGCCGTGTCGAACAGTCCCTCCGCCTGAAGCCGGGCCTTCAGCTTCTCGAACGCCGCCTGGAGGGCGCCGACGCCCTCAAGCTCCACGCCCAGGACCCGCAACTGATACTGGCCGCGCGGTTCATACACGGTGAGTTCGCCGGTCAGGATCACATGGGCGCCGTCGCGCAGCGCCCCGCGGGTTCCGGAGGACTGTCCGCGGAACAGCACGCAGGCCAACTGGCTGCGGGCGTCCTTCAACACGAAGTAGGCGTGACCGCTGGCCTGGAGCCGGAAGTTGGACACCTCGCCCGAGACGGCCACCGAGCCAAAGGCGCCTTCCAGAGCCTGCCGAACCTCTGCCGTCAGTTCGGACACCGTGCGCACCGGCCGTGCACGCCCCGGCGGTTCCACGTCCGACACCGGGGCGGCTGGGGTGGACGTCGCCGGCCCCTCCGCGCGGGAAGACGGCTCCCTGGCAGGAGTCCTGGCAAAGAGATCCCCGAAATCCCACTGGCTATCTTGACGGCGCGGCATGACTGGACGGCGGCGGAAGACTCGCATCGGACGCATCCGAGGGGTAGGCAGAACGTGCCGCCTCCCGCACGGCCGAGACTTGATCCGACTGCAACCGGCCCAGCAACCGGTCCACCGTCGGATCGCGGGGCTCGACATGACGAACACCCACCGCCACCTGCACCCGCACCGCGGCGTCCGCGTCCCCCGCGAGTTGATCCAGAAGCGGCAGCAGGGCGCGGGGTACCGGGGTGTCCATGCAGGCAAACTGCACCGCGAACCGCCGGTTGGCCCCGCGGGGATCCAGCGCCGATTCCAGCAGGGCCCTGCGGATGGCCGGCATCTTGGGGATCTGGATCAGGATCGGGGCGGTTTGCTGCAGCCGCTGCCGGGCGCCGGGGTATCGGGGAACGGACTTCCGGATCCCGGGCGGCAGGACCCCCCGCAGGAAATCCCAGAGTCCGGCGATGCGGGACTCCGGACGGGTCAACCGGCGGACCAGGGCAAGCTGCCCCGGATAGGACAACGCCCAGTCGGGCCACGGGGAAGTCCCCTGCACCGCCAGCCGATGGTAGTCGCGAATCCATCGCGTTGCTTCCCGCTCCGCCGACGAGCCGCGGTTCAGCGCCGCCAGGAGCCCTGCGAGAGCCAGCAGGAGCAGCACGAGCAGGCCACCGATCCGACGCCGTCGCACCCCGCCGGTCTCCTGGGAACTTCCGGTGCCATTCATCCTGAAACCGGGATCATCCGGGCGCCAGCGGCTCCGCCACCCGGAGAATGCTCCGGGCGCGTCCGGTCGCGTCATCCAGCTCCATCAGGCATCCGTGCAACACCACCCGTGCGGCGCACACGCCAAACTTCTGCGGGGTGAGCTTCACGAATCGCTCCACCACCGGACGCCACTCGCGGCCCAGCACGCCATCCTGACCGCCGGTGCATCCCGCATCGGTCAGACAGGCCGTACCGCCGGGCAGGATCCGCTCGTCGGCCGTCTGGACATGCGTGTGGGTGCCGATCACCGCGCTGACCTGACCGTCGAGATGCCAGCCCAGCGCGATCTTCTCCGAGGTGGCCTCGGCATGAAAGTCGAGCAGCACGCAGGGCGTGGCGGCCCGCGCCTCGGCGGCCACCGCGGGCCCGACCAGGAAGGGATTCTCCAGCGCCGCCATGAAGGTCCGGCCCTGCAGATTCATCACCGCCAGCGGCGCGCAACCCATGCGGGTGCACAAGGTCCAGCCGCGCCCGGGGACCCCGGCAGGATAATTGGCCGGCCGCACAAACCGGGGTTCGGATTCCAGCAACTGGCTGACCTCCCTCTGATCCCACAGGTGATCCCCGGAGGTCACGACGTCCACCCCCGCCTCGAACAGTTCCCGCGCGGTCGCGGGCGTGATCCCGGCGCCCCCGGCCGAGTTCTCGCCGTTGGCCACCACATAGTCGAGCACCAGGCGCTCCCGAAGTCGGGGCACCAGTTCCCGGACCGCCCGCCGGCCCGGTTCGCCCACCACATCGCCAATGAACAGCACACGCATCGCGGCTACAGACTGCCGCGAACGCGGGCGGATCGCCAGCAGGCAACCGGCATGCCCCGGCCTATCGTCCTGCGGCCGGCTGGGTGGTCACCCGCCACTCATCGGTCCGGAAGGGCGACGCGGGCAGCATCGCGTCGTTGCTCAGGTTCACGATGGGGTAGTCCGACCATCCATAACGCACCGCTGCCGGATTCGGGACACCCGGCGCGGTGACCGTGACCTCGTCCGGCCCGGTGATCCGGGCCTCGGCGGCGTGGAACTTGTGGTCGGCGCCCGCCACGGTAAAGCCCGTCAGCGCGGCGCCGTTCTGGGAACGCAGCCCGCCGCCCACATCCCGGAACCGGAGCACCATCTCCGATCCGCGGACCCGCGACGACCGCAGGCGCGGCCCATGGGCCGGAATGGTCCGTCCGTACACCTGCGCCAGGGCCAGACGCGCCAGCCGGTCGCCGACCGGCTCCTTGCGCGTGGGATGGATGTCATCCTTGTCCCCGACATCGGTGATCACCGCCACATCCGTCCGCCGGAGCGTCTCCGCCACGTGGTTCTGCGCCTCGCGCAGCTCCGCCCAGTTCGAATCGCCCACCTCGGCGCCGATCACCGACAGGTCGCGCTTGCGGTTGCGGTCCCACGGGGCGAGCTGCACGGCGAAGAACCAGAAGTCCCCCTGCCCCCAGTCCTGGCGCCAGTTCCGGATCATGTCGGCGAACAGCCTCCGGTACTGCCAGGCCCGGCCGGCATTGGATTCGCCCTGATACCAGATGGCACCGCGGATCGCGTACGGAATCAGGTTGGCCAGCATGCCATTGTAGAGCTCGGCCGGACGCCACGGCTGGCCCGGGCGATTCTCCGTGAACGACTCGCCCCGTCCGGTGGCCGCGGCCTTGCGCGCCTCCCATTCCGCCACCGACTTCTCCCACCTGGCCAGCGACTCGGTGGCCGGCGCCAGGATGTCGGAGGCATACTCCGGATCCCCCTTCAGCACCTCGGAACGCATCCAGACCTCGGCCGGCGACCCGCCCCAACTGGTGTGGATCACGCCCACCGGAACTCCCTCCGGGCGCAGGGATCCCTCCAGCGCCCGCCCGAAATAGTAGCCGACGGCTGAAAAGGACCGGACCACCTCCGGCGAGGCGACCACCCAGGCGTGGGCGGCGTAGTCGAGATCGGTCTTCACCTCGGGGGACCGCCGCTTGGTCACCGTGAAGAGGCGCAGATTGGGATTGGCGCTGTTGGCAATGTCCTGCTCGGGCTGGTGGCTGGCCCGCATCGGCCACTCCATGTTCGACTGCCCGGAACAGATCCACACCTCGCCCACCACCACATCCTCAAGCGACACCGTGTTGGACGGTCCGCTGACGCGGAGCACCCCGCCCCGCGCCGAGGCCCGGAGGGACGGCAGCTCCACCATCCACCGGCCGCTGCGCGCCACCGTCCGGCGGCGATGCCTGGCGAACTCGACCGTCACCTCCTCGCCATCGGCCGCCGTGCCCCACACCGGGACGCGCGTGTCGCGCTGGAGCACGGCGTGATCCGTGAAGGTGGGATGCAGGCGCACCGCGGCCTCGGTGCGGGCCGCAGCCAATGCGATGATCAGCAGGATCACCAGGCGCGCAGGAACGGCAAGGGACTTGAACCGGGAGAACATGGTCCGCCCGTTGAACCTCATCCGGGCTCCCAGGTCAATGCGCGGCACACCGGAGGGAACAGGGAACCCGCCCCCCGGGTTCATCCACGGCGGCGACGCGCCACCGCGGACACCGAGCCGGTAATCCAGTCCAGATACCGGGCGGTTCCGGCCGTTGGGGACAGCACCAGGAACTCCGGGGTGTCGTACGGATGCTCCCGGCGCACCAGCGCCTCCAACGCCGGCACGCGCGCCGCCGTGGTCTTGAACAGGATCATCACCTCCGCTCCGGATTCCAGGCGGCCCTGCCACCAGTAGTGCGACTCGACCCCGGGAATCAAATTGGCGCACGCCACCAGGCGGGCCTCCAGCGCCTGCCGGGACAGCACTCGGGCCACCGGAAGATCCGGAGCGGTGACCAGCACAAGGCGATGACGGGTGGTGCGCGGCATGGGCCAAGCCAATCAGGCCCCGCACCCGCGGTCCATCACCCAGGACCGCTGGCCCGCCAGGCGTCGGCAAAGCGCGCCGCCTGCTCCCGGAACCAGTCCCAGTTTCCCGCCGCCGCCTGCCGCGGGTCAAACAGCGGCCCGCCCACGCCAAAGGCATCGGCGCCGGCCTTCCGGAACAGCGGCAGGGTCTCCACGGTGACCCCTCCGGTGGGCATCAGCGGGATCTGCGGAAACGGGCCCTTGACCGCACGCAGGTGCGACGGGCCGA
>JAFLEG010000451.1 GCA_017302195.1 Verrucomicrobiota bacterium | reverse complement strand
ATCGAGGAGGGGTTGAGCCGCTGCACGGCGTCGTCGAGTGCCCGCTCCACCGCTTCCTGGATGCGGAGATCGAGGCTGAGCAGGAGCGTGTTGCCATCGCGCGCCGGCACGTCGCGTCCCCGGCTGGGCACATACTCCCGTCCCAGCAGGAGGCGCATCTTCACCAGGCCCGGACTCTCCTTGAGGATCTCGTTGCCGCGATGCTCCAGCCCCTGCGCGCCGCGCATCGGCAGGGGGAGTCCGGCCTCCCGGGAGGCGGGGTTAAAGTCGTTGGTGGTGAACCCCAGCAGGTGGGCCGCCAGGTGATCCTGGGGATACTGCCGCAGGTGGACGAACTCGGGAAACAGACCCTTGCGCCGGCAGGGGAGCAGGTCCCGGCGCAGCAGGCGCAGCTCCCGCTGCAAGGCCCGTTCCGCCGCCGAGGCCTCGCGACGCGCCGTCCAGCGCGCCGGCAGGTCCCACCAGGGGACGGCGGCGTGCTCCTGCTGGACACGGGCCCGGAGCTGGTCCCGCTGCCGGCGGAGCGTGACCTGGGCCGGAAAGTCATTCGTCTGGAGGGCGGCAAACAGTTGATCCCAGGCGGCGAGGCTGACGTTGGTCGCCACCAGGTTCGACCGCCGCGGCTTCATCACCACCTCGCCGTTGGTGACCGGGCGGCCTCCGACCCGGGTGACCACCCAGTTGGTGTCGGCAAACAGCACCGGCCGCAGGCGTGCCAGGATCTCCGCCTCGGGCAGGTCGAGAAAGGGGGCAGCCAGACGGGCGAGTTCGGGCGCGAATGGGCCGATCTGCACCGGGTCGGCGCGCACCACCACCGCCAGCCGGGACTGGACCAGCGGGGTGCCGGTGACATCCCGGATCTCTCCGCGGAGGGCGGGACGCTTGATCACGATCTCCGGCTCGGGACCGCCGCGCGGCCCCGACTCGCCCGGCTGGATGGCCTGGAGGTACACCAACCGGACCGCCACCAGGGCAAACCCCGCGCCCAGCCCCCAGGTCAGGAGCCAGAGCCGGCGGAATTGGGGCGAACGGTCCATGGAATCAGCGGGCGTGCGGGGCCGGGAGCGCCGCGGCGCCGGTCAGCGGACGCAGGAGTGCCTCGCGATTCCGCGGTGCGGAGAGCGACGAGGCGGGGAGGGTGTTGCTCCGGGAGAACGGGGACTCCGCTGGCCTCCAGGAGGGCAGCAGCGGGATGAGCCGCCGCTGGTTGGGAACGATGTTGGTGAGGTTGAGTCCCATCTCCTGCACCTGGCGCAGGATCACGTCACGCCGGCGCTGGCGGGCGAGGCGCTCCCGCAGCACGAGGACCTCCGCCTTGGCCCACGCCTCCTTTTTCTCCATCGCCTTGATCTCCTGCCCCAGGGCGTCATGCGCCCCCCGCTGCAGGGTGTATCCCACGGTCAGGGCGGCGATTGCGGCGACGGTCAGGCCGACAAACGCCAGGCGTCCCCAGCGCATTTCCTGAACCTCGTTGGATCGGGACCGGCTCATTTCAGTTCTTCTCCAGCACCCGCAACTGGGCGCTCCGGGCGCGCGGATTGGACTCCACCTCGGCGTCGGCGGGACGGACGGGCTTCCGTGCCACCAGCGTGCCCCGCGGTGCGCGTGGCATCCGCAGGTGCGGCAGATCCTCGGTAGTCCCCGGAGGCAGGTCGTAGTCCCGGCAGGCCACGCGCATGAATTCCTTCACCACACGGTCTTCCAGCGAGTGGAATGAAATCACGGCCAGACGCCCCCCGGGCTTGAGCAGGGTCATCGCCGCCCGCAGTCCCCGCTGCAGGGCGCCGAGTTCGTCGTTCACCGCAATCCGGAGCGCCTGGAAGACCCGGGTCGCCGGATGCGTCCGCCGGCCCTGACGCGGCGCAATGCGGGCCACGAGGGAGGCGAGTTGACGGGTGCTCTCGATGCGGTACCGGGTGCGCTCCTCACAGATGGCGCGGGCGATGCGGCGGGATTCGCGCTCGTCGCCGTACTCCCAGAAGATCTGGGCCAGTTCGGACGGCGGCCGGTCGTTCACCAAGTCTGCTGCCGTCCGGGCGCACCGGCGGTCCATGCGCATGTCGAGCGGCCCGTCGGCCTGGAAGCTGAATCCCCGCTCGGCCGTGTCGAGTTGGTGGGAGCTGACCCCCAGATCGAGCAGCGCGCCGTCGAAGGTTCCCGGCGGGGCCCAGCGGTCCGCCTCGGAGAAGTTCATCCGCCTCAGCTCAAAGCGACCGGCGTAGCGCGCCAGGTCCTCCGTCGCCGCCGCCACCGCGTCACCGTCCTGATCGCACGCGTACAGGAACCCTGTCGGACCACTCGCCTCCAGGATCGCGGCGCTGTGGCCGGCCCCGCCGCAGCAGCCGTCAAAATAGCGGCCGCCGTCCCGCGGACGGAGCGCCGCCAGCACTTCGGCCAGCAGGACGGGTTGATGCGAGAAGGTGATCACGGCGCATGCCCTAGTCCCCGGAGACCACCATCGAACCCGGGCGCCGGTTCCGCAGCCGGTTCCAGGCATGATCCTGATCATCGCGCCGCTCAGGACTCGGCGGGGTCTCGTAGAGCAGCTTGGCCCGCGACCGCCCCCCGTCGTCGTCGGCATCGCGGAAGTCATTGCGCACCGGGCGCACCTGCGTCAGGAGGAACTCGCCCTGTACCAGGCGCCCGGCCCCGTCCCGTCGCCGGTTGCGTCCGAAAAGCCACCCAAACCAGCTCCGGCGCATCCGCCGCTGGCCCTGGGGGGTCATGGGGGATGCGGTGGCGCGAAGACCGTCTGCGCCCGGCGCCAGGCGCAGTTCTGCGGGGCGACCCATGGCCTGAGGATCCAGCAAGGCCGGGGTCGGCGGGGTTGTCGCGCCCGGGATGGAGCGTCCGGACGGGGATCCCCGGAGGGGTCGCCGAAGCCAGGAGAGAAGGTTCATGGGGTCAGATGAGGGTTCGAAGGCCTTCGGTCGCGAGCGACTCCTCGGCCTGTTCACAACGGCGGAAGGTTTCCGGATCCCAGACCTCGAAATCCGCACCCCCTCCCGAAAAGAACACGTCCTTCTGCAGTCCGATGGCATCCGCCATGTCTGGCGGCAGACACAGCCGCCCCGCCGGATCCAGGGGCATGGCGATGGAGTTGGAGAACAGGCGCCGCTTCAGCGCCCAGTTCCGGTCGTCGCCATAGGCGCCGCTGGCCAGTTTGTCCTGAAGCCGCCGGAAACGCTCCGGCACCATGCCCAAAATAAATGCATGCTTGCGTCCCGCCGCCGGATGGGGCCACAAGATCAGCATGAACTCGACGGAGGACTCCTTGGGCCGCCATGGCGCGGGAAACGCGACGCGTTTCTGTCCGTCCAGCTTGTGGGTGTGGTGCCAGGTGAACGAGTTCCACTCCAATCCCGGGCTGCCCGAGCCCGGGTTACCCCCGGGACCGGCACCAGCACCTTGGTTGGTCGCAGAATCGGACATGATTCGAGGGCCTGACGCCTAAATTCGACTTCCTGGCCCTAGATAACCCTGATTGGCCCTGAACCGTCAAACGGTTTTCACCCACTTTTCGTGGAAGCGACCGCTTCAGCCCGTCCACAGGCCCTCCAAAAATGGGTGAGTGTTGTCCGAGCCGGCGATTATCGTTTGCGATTCTGACGGCTCGTCATGACCTCTCCGGAAGCTGAGTCATTGCAGCCCTTGCGGACCCGGGACTTCTTCTACGAGCTGCCTCCGGAGTGCATTGCCCAGGATCCCGCCGCGTCCCGGGATCAGTCCCGGTTGCTGGTCTTCCGGCGCGGCGGGGGAGCGGTTGACCATCGCGTTTTCTCCGATCTTCCGGAGTTGTTGAACCCCGGGGACCTGTTGATTGTGAACGATTCCCGGGTGATGCCGGCCCGGCTGCGGGGTCACAAGGAACCTGGCGGTGGGGCGGTGGAGGTGCTGCTGCTTGAGGAGAACGCCTCCATGGACTGGTGGACGATGTTGCGTCCGGGCAAGCGGGTCCGCCCGGGAACCCGGATCCGGTTTCAGGGGCCCGACGGTTCCGACTCGACGCTTGAAGGCATGGTGACCGAGAAGAACCAGGAAGGCTGGTGTCGCCTCCGGTTTGCCGGCGTGGAGGACCTGAGGGGGGCGCTGGCCACCCTGGGAGAAATCCCTTTGCCTCCCTATATGGCCCGGGCATCCACCGGTCCGACGGGCGCGGATCGGGAGCGGTACCAGACAGTTTATGCACGTCCCGAAGGATCGGTGGCGGCACCGACCGCCGGATTGCACTTCACGCCGGCCCTGCTGGACCGGATCCGCAACCGCGGGGTCACCCTCGCCTCGCTCACCCTGCACGTCGGTCCCGGCACCTTCGCGCCGGTCAAGGCCGAACGCATTGAGGACCACGTGATGCACGAGGAGCGGTTTGTGGTGCCCGCGGAAACCGCGGAGGCCTGGCGTCGGACCCGTGCCGCCGGGGGGCGGGTTGTCGCGGTGGGCACGACCTCGGTGCGGGTGCTGGAACACGTGGCGCGGTCCCAGGGGGGGCAGGTCGTGGCGGGCGCCGGGAGCACCCGGATCTTCCTGCATCCGCCGGCACGGTTTCTCGCCGTGGACGCGCTGATCACCAACTTCCACCTTCCCGAGAGCACGCTGCTCATGCTGGTCAGCGCCTTTGCCGCCCCGGAGGAACGCGGAC
>JAFLEG010000450.1 GCA_017302195.1 Verrucomicrobiota bacterium | reverse complement strand
TGCAGAGCCCGCCGCACCCGCACCCGCACCTGCCGCTCCCGCGGCGGCCCCCGTTCCGGCTTCCACGGCAGCCCCGGTGGTCCCGCGTTCCCCGGCCCCGGCGCCCGTTCCGCGCACCCCGGTCGCCGACGACGGTGATCTGGAGCCCGCCGCCCCCGCTCCGCTCATCGAGCCGCGCACCCTGCAACTGCATCAGTTGCAGCCCATGCCCATCGGCAAGCTCAGCGAGGTGGCCAAGGAGTTCGGCATCGAGAACTACGGCACCCTCAAGCGGCAGGAAATCCTCTTCCAGATCGTCCAGCGCAACCTCCAGGCCGGCGGCACCATCTACACCCGGGGCACGCTGGAGGTGATGCCCGAGGGCTTCGGGTTCCTGCGCTCCGCGGCCTTCAACTACCTGCCCTGCCCCGAAGACATCTACGTCTCGCCCTCCCAGATCCGGCGCTTCGATCTGCAGAGCGGCGACGAGATCGAGGGCCAGGTGCGCCCGCCCAAGGACAAGGAGAAGTTCTACGCCCTGCTGCGCGTGGAGAAGGTGGCGGGCAACGATCCCGACGCCGCCAAGGACAAGACGCTCTTCGAGAACCTCACCCCGCTGTTTCCCAACAAGCGGATCATCCTCGAAACCGAGGGCGACGAGCTCAACACCCGGGTCGTGGACCTCGTCTGCCCGGTCGGCAAGGGCACCCGCGGCCTGATCGTGGCCCCGCCGCGCACCGGCAAGACAGTGCTGATGCAGAAGCTCGCCAACGCGGTGTTGAAGAACAATCCGGACATCTACCTGATCATCCTGCTCATTGACGAGCGGCCGGAGGAGGTCACCGACATGGAGCGGACCTGCCGCGGCGCGGAGGTGGTCAGCTCCACCTTCGATGAACCGCCCGAGCGCCATGTCCAGGTGGCCGAGATGGTCATCGAGAAGGCCAAGCGCATGGTCGAGCACAAGCGGGACGTCATGATCCTGCTGGATTCCATCACCCGCCTGGCCCGCGCCTACAACACGGTGCAGCCACACTCGGGCAAGATCCTGTCGGGCGGTGTGGATGCCAATGCGCTGCACAAGCCCAAGCGCTTCTTTGGCGCGGCGCGCAACATCGAGGAGGGCGGCTCGCTCACCATCATGGCCACCGCCCTCGTGGACACCGGCAGCCGCATGGATGAGGTGATCTTCGAGGAGTTCAAGGGCACGGGCAACATGGAGATCCACCTCGACCGCTCCCTGGTGGACCGCCGCATTTTCCCGACCATCAACATCGAGCGGTCCGGCACCCGCAAGGAGGAACTGCTGTACCATCCCGACGAATACTCCCGCATCGCCGTGCTGCGCCGCGCGCTGGTGGGGGTGCCGCCCGTCGAGGGCATGGAACTGCTGTTGTCCAAGCTCAAGAAGACGCCCAACAACATCATGTTCCTGCTGGCCATGGGCGCCCAGGCCCGCTGAGGCCGGCGGGGAGATGCCGTGGAAATCCGGGACTTCGCCGAACAGGTCCTGTTCGCCCGGACCCTCGGGGAGAAGCTGGCGGATCCCGGCCTCCTGACCGACCTCCAGCCCGGACTCCCGCTTCGGGCTCCCGCGGCCCCCGGACGCCCCGCAGCGCTGGAGTTCAAGCCCTCGGGATCCTCGCGCGGCGCCGGAGCCCCGCCGGTCCACCGGCTGGGCGACGAGCGCGAGCGGGGGCGCCTCCTGCACTTCTTCGCCAATCACGAGCTCCTGGCCACCGAGCTCATGGCGCTGGTGCTGCTGCGGTTTCCCGACGCCCCGACCGCCTTCCGGCGGGGTGTGGTGCAGACGCTGCGGGACGAACAGGAGCACACCCGGATGTACCTCGACCGGATGCGCGCCTGCGGCATCGCCTTCGGCGAGCTGCCGGTCAGCGGCTACTTCTGGCGGGCGGTGTCCCCGATGGAGAGCCCGCTGGAGTTCGTCACCGGACTCAGCCTCACCTTCGAGCAGGCCAATCTCGACTTCTGCCGCCATTTTGCCGGCTGCTTCACCGAGGTGGGCGACACGGACACCGCCGGCCTGCTGGACCGGATCTACCGCGACGAGATCGCCCACGTGGCGCATGGACTGAAATGGTTCCGCCGCTGGAAGGATCCGGAGGCGGACGACTGGGACGCCTACTGCGGCCAGCTCCAGTTTCCCCTCTCGCCCGCCCGGGCCCGGGGCATCGGCTTCAATGCCGAGGGGCGCCGCGCCGCCGGACTCGACGCCTCGTTCATCGCCCGGCTGCAGGTGCACGCCGCATCCAAGGGGCGGACGCCGGGCGTGTTTCTCTTCAATCCGCTCACCGAGGAACAGCTCGCCGCGGCCGGTGGCTCTTCGCCGGGACGCGCCGCAGCCGCCCTGGCCCGCGATCTCGGAACCCTGCCTCAGTTTCTCGCCCGGCGGGATGACGTGGTGCTGGTGGCACAGGCGCCTTCCACGGCATTCCTCGGCGGCATCCAGGCGGCGGGATTTCCGCTGCCCGAATTCTGCCTGATTCCTGGTGGCCGCATCGGGGCGGACCATCCCCTTCGGCAGCGAAAACTGGGACGGCTGCGTCCGTGGAGCTGGGGTCCGGAGGCTTCCGATTTGCTCGCCCCCCTGATGCCGCAGCTCACCGAGGCGGGCCGGGCGCTGCTCCCGGCCCCGGACGGCCGATATACCGCGCTCTATTCCAAGTCGTGGAGCGCCGGGTTCTTGCGGGAACTGCTGACCTCCGGCCAGGCCGGGGACCCGGGATCGGACTGGCTGTGCCCGCCGGAGGTCGTCGGCATCACCATCCGCTCGGAACCCGAAGCCCTCGACACCATCGCCCGGCTTCGCAGCGCCGGATTCCCACGGCTGGTGGCCAAGGCACCGCTGGGTCTGGCCGGACGCGGCCACCTGCGGCTCTGGGAGCCGGAGCTGCTGCCGCAGCAGCAGCGGTGGCTGGAGCGCGCCCTCTCCCGCGGTTTGGGGGTGGTCCTGGAACCGTGGCTGGACCGGGTTGCCGACTTCTCGGTGCAGTGGGAGCACGGTCCGGAGGGACTGCGGCTGGTCGGCTACTGCGGGCTGCAGAACGACGCCCGAGGGCAGTTCGTGGCCAACTGGGCGGAACCGCGGTTCCACCGGAAGCCACCCGCGGCGGTGTTTCGCCGGCTTCCCGAAACAGGGGCCGCCCACGGACGGATTCAGCGCTGGTACGACACTTTCCGGGAGCTCCTCGAACCCCGGCTCCGCTCCTTCGGATTTACCGGTCCTCTGGGCGTGGACGCACTCGTCTATCGCGACGCCGCGGGCCGATGCCGGCTCAAGCCCGTGGTGGAGATCAATCCGCGGTACACCATGGGCCGGCTGACCCTGGAACTCCTGCGCCAGGCGGCGCCGGGGATTCACGGCCTCTTCGAACTGGTCTCCCGGACGGCCATGATCCGGTCCGGATGCGTCGACTTCGCAGAGTACGCCCGGAACCTTTCCGGGCACTCGCCCATCCGCATGGGCGGACCGCAGCCTTCGCGTCTCCAGTCCGGCGCGCTCTGCCTCAACGACCCGTCGCAGGCCACGGACTGGCTGGCGGTCTTCCACGCCGGCGACGCCGGCCTTATCGCCCGAAGAATTGCCGAATCTGGGCAATGACCCAGTCCACCTGCTCGTCCGTCAGTTCGGGATACATCGGCAACGGCAGGATCCGCCCGGCGACGCCCTCGGCCACCGGGTAATCCCCCGGCTTCCCGCCCAGATCCGCATAGCAGCGCTGCAGGTGCAGCGGCACCGGATAATAGATCAGCGTCGGCACGCCGTGCGAAGCCAGGTGCGCCTGGAGGGCGTCCCGGGAATCGCTGAGCAGGGCGTACACGTGAAAGACATGGCCATTCTCCGGGGCCACCTCCGGAAGTTCGACGGGCAGATCCGCCAGCCCGGCCGAATAGCGGGCGGCGATGGCTCCGCGGCGGGCATTGCCCGCGGCGAGGTGCGGCAGCTTCACCCGCAGGATCGCGGCCTGGAGTTCATCGAGACGCGAGTTCCATCCGTGGATGTCGTGATGGTAGCGGCGCTCGATCCCGTGCACCCGCAGCATGCGCAGACGTGCGGCCAGCGCCTCGTCCCGGGTCAGCACCATGCCGCCGTCCCCGCAGGCGCCGAGATTCTTGGTGGGGTAGAAGCTCAGGCATCCCAACACCCCCTGGCCGCCGAGCGGTGCGCCCTGATGCGTGGCCCCGATCGCCTGGGCGCAATCCTCCACCAGCGGCAGGCCCGTGGCCGCCAGTTCCCGCAGGGGCGCCGCCTGACCGAAAAGGTGCACCGGCACGATGGCCCGCGTCCGCGGGGTGATGCGCCGGGCCACCTCGGCGGGATCCAGCGTGAAGCGCCGCGGATGGATGTCGGCAAACACCAGCGTGGCGCCCAGTTGATGGATGCTTTCCGCCGGGGCGATGTAGGTGAACGGGGAGGTGATCACCTCGTCCCCGGGCCCCACGCCAAGCGCCCGCAGGGCCAGGGTGAGGGCATCGGATCCGCTGTTCACCCCCACCCCGAAACCCGCGCCGCACGCGGCCGCGACCTCCTGTTCCAGGGCCGCCACCTGCGGCCCCAGGATGTAGTGCCCGCGGGTCAGCACCCCGTCCACCGCGGCCAGGATCTCGGATTTCAGCGCCGCCACCTGGGCGCCGGGGTTCAGAAACGG
>JAFLEG010000449.1 GCA_017302195.1 Verrucomicrobiota bacterium | reverse complement strand
GCTGTGCTCCACCGCGGTGGTGATCACATGGCGCTTCCCGGTGGTGACCAGGGCGCTGTGGAAGGCGGTGTTGTTGGACTCCGTGCCGCAACTGGTGAAGGTGATCTCCTTGGGATCGGCGTTCACCAGGGCCGCGACCCGTTCCCGGCCCTGCTCCACATGGCGATGCACCTGGGAGCCGAAGCCGTAGGCGCTGGAGGGGTTGCCCCAGAACTCGGACAGGAAGGGCACCATGGCCTCGACCACCTCGGGCGCGACGCGGGTGGTGGCGTTGTTGTCGAAATAATAGACTTTCTGGGGCGAACTCATGGAGGAACGGGCGCCTGCAGCCGGAGCGCCACCGGCCAACAGGCTACGTCAACGAACCCGCGGTGCAAGCGATCAGACGGTTTGTCGCTGCCACGCCCGGCCCTTCCCGATAGCGTGCCGGAGGTCCGTGAGCCGCCTGTCCCCATCCGCCCGCCTGTTGCGGGAGCTGATCGCCATTCCCAGCGTGAATCCGGCGTTTCTGCCGCCCGGGGACCCGCGCACTGGCGAGGCGGCGGTAGCGGACTTCCTGGCGGGGATCGCCCGCAAAGCAGGGCTCGAGGTGCAGCGGCAGCCGGTGGTGGAGGGGCGGGCCAACCTGATCGCCCGACTGACGCCCGCGGGCCGTGTGCGACGCCGGATCCTGCTCGCGCCGCATCTGGACACCGTCGGCCTGCCCGCCCTGGACACCCTGCTGACCCCCCGGGTGATCCGAAACCGTCTCCAGGGACGCGGCGCCTGCGACACCAAGGGCTGCGTGGCTGCCATGATGACGGCGCTGTGCGCACTGGCGGGTTCGGGGAAGCGTCCGCAGGGGATGGAAATCACCTTCCTCGGCCTGGTGGATGAGGAGCACGGGCAGTTGGGATCCCGCCACTACGCTCGGCATGGGCCGGCGGCGGACCTGGCCATCGTGGGCGAGCCGACCCGGCTGGAAGTGGTCAGCGCCCACAAGGGGGATGTATGGCTGGAACTGCGCACCCGGGGACGCAGCGCCCATGGCGCGACGCCGCACCTCGGACGCAACGCCGTCCACCTCATGGCCCGGGTCGTCGAGGCGCTCGAGACCACCTATGCGGCGCAGTTGAAGCGTCGGACGCATCCGCTGCTGGGAAGTCCGACGGTCAACGTCGGCTCCATCCGCGGCGGCACCCAGCCGAACATCGTGCCCGAGGAGTGCGTGATCACCGTGGACCGCCGGACCCTGCCAGGCGAGACGGAGGCCACGGTCCGCCGGGAAATCCGCTCCGTGCTGGAGGCGGCCGGTGTTGCCGTGCAGTTCACCAATCTGCGTCTGGGCGCCTGCCCGGCGCTGGAGACCGATCCCGCCCAGCCGCTGGTGCAGGCCCTGTGCCGTGCCTCCGGACGCCGCCGCACGGTCGGCGTGCACTACTTCTGCGATGCCGCCCCGCTGTCGGAAGGCGGCACCCCGGCGGTGGTCTTCGGTCCGGGCGACATCGCCCAGGCGCACACCCGCGATGAATGGATCTCCCTCGACAGCCTCGACCGCGGGACCGCGATCCTGGCGCGGTTTCTCCGCAGTCTGGACTGATCGAATCCGTCCGCATGCGCGTCGCCTTCCTGACTCATGAGCCGTTCCACCCGCCCAGCGGTGGCGGCTCGGCGGAGGCGCCCTATCTCATCCGTGAATTCGTTCGCCGCGGGCATGAGGTGCATTTGTTCTGTCCGGAGTTCCCGGACGCCCCCGCGGTGGCCGAACGCTTCGGCATCCGGACACACCTCTTCACCCGGTGGCGGATGGGGCGCTATGCCCGGCTGCGCAATCTCAAATATCTGCTTTATCCCGCCGCGCTGGCCCGGTTGGTCCGCGACACCGCCGCCACGCCGGCGCTCCGCGGGGCCGGCTTTGACCTGATCTTCGCGCAACACACCATCTCGGCCGTGGCGGCTGCACAACTGCGCCGCCAACTGCGGACTCCGGTGGTGCTCAACTTTCTCGACTACCTCACCGGGTTCATGGAGACGTGGCCCGCCTGGGTGATGCCGGGTCCGTTGGTGCGGCAGTTGACCCGCTACGAGCTGTCGCTCCCGCGCCGGGCCGCGGCGGAGGGGGTGCTTACCGTGTCCCAACCTTTGGCGGAGCGCTTTGCCGCCACCGGCTATCCGCGGGAGCGGCTGTGCGCGATCCAGTACGGATACGATGCCGCACTGTTTCGCCCTGCCGAGGCCGACCTCTCCGGCGCCGCGCCGACGCTGGTGATGCACGGGTCCTTCGATCACCACCATCTGGGAGCCATCGCGCTGGAGGCCATGACGCGGATTGCGGCGGCGCGTCCGGACGTCGGACTGCGCTTGGTCGGACGCGAGACGCCGGCACTGCGCGCCTTTGTCGCCCGGCTGCGGACCCGGGCGCCGGGGCTGCGGGTCACCACCACCGGCTTCGTGCCCTATGAAGCCGTGGCCCGCGAGGTGGCGTCCGCCACCGTCGGCCTGGTGCCCTATCAGGAATCCAACGGCACCCACTGCGCCTTCGTGGCCAAGGCGGTGGAGTACCTGGGCTGCGGCATTCCGGTGGCGAGCACCCCTCTCGAGAACCTGCGCGGCTACTTCGCCCGGGAGCCGGCGATCCGGTTCAGCGAGTTCCACGGCGCGGGTTTCGCCGCCGCAGTGCTGGCCTGGATCGAGACGCCTGCCGCGGAACGGCGACGTCTCGGACTGGCTGCAGCGGGCCGCGTGGCGGCCGCGCTGGACTGGTCCGCAGTCACCTCCCGTGCGGCGGCGTTTGCCGAGTCCACGGTGGCGGCCGCGGCGTTACCTGCCGGCCATTGACCTTGGGAACGTGAACACTCAACCGTATCCAAGCAGTCGATTCTTCTGGGGAGCGCACGCGCCTCGGCCGATGCGCGTCACTTGTCACCAGGTGGTGGTGACTCCACACGCTCAACGCGGACGGCAAGAGCTTGTCGCTAAGCAATACAGCCAGCCTGTTGTTCCACCTTCCCGCCCGCTGCTCGCGGGGGCGCGTGCGTTCCCCGATCCAACGACGTCGCACGGCTAACACGCAGCGATTTTGAAGCAACCGATGAATCCAGGAACCGAACCCGAGCCCGGCTCTGCCGGAACGCGCGGCAGCTTCTTCCGGCAGAGCGCCTGGATGGGGCTGGCCACGGTGCTGGGCGGCGTCTTCATGACCGCCGTGCATCCGGTGGTCTTCCGCATGGAGCGGGCGGAGTATGAGGTCTTCAGCGCCATGCTGCGCGCCTTCCTCCTGCTGGGCATTCCCAGCGCCGGGCTCCAGACCGCCTTCGCCCAGCAAAGCGCCGCGGCCATCCACCCGGAGGACCGGGCGCGGCTGGCCGGAACCGTCCGGTGGGTGCTCGCGGGCATCGGGGTGCTGTGGCTCACACTGCTGCTGGCGGCGGTCCTGGGACGCGAGGCCATCGCCGGCCAATTGCGCCTGGGTGATGGGCGGGCGCTGTGGCCGACGCTGGGCGTGGGGCTGATGTGGCTGCTGCTGCCGGTTCTGCGCGGGCTGCTCCAGGGCGCCCAGGATTTTGCGACGCTGGGCTGGGTGGCGATCCTGGACGGCTTCCTGCGCTTCAGCCTGATCCTGATCTGTGTGTTCGTGCTGCACCTGGGCGCCGCCGGGGCGCTGAGCGCCGCCCTGCTCGCCATGGGCATCTCCACGGGCATCGCCTTTTGGCGGACGCGCGCGCTCTGGACGCTTCCCGGGGCCGCGGTGGACTGGGGCGCCTGGATCCGCCACATGCTGCCCTTCACCCTGGGCGCCGGCGCGCTCCTGGTGCTGGCCAATGTGGATGTGCTCTACTTCCAGGCCATCATCCCGGCATCGCAGGCCGATCGCTTCGCGCTGGGCGTCGGGTACACCCCGGCGGCGATGATCGGCTTCGCGCTGGTGCAATTCACCGGCCAGTTGGCGGTGGTCATGTTCCCCAAAATCGCCCGGAGCGTGGCCGGCGGGGAACGCACCGACGCCCTCACGCTGGCATTCCTCGGCACGCTCATTCTGGGAACGCTGGCGGTGGGATTCGTCACCCTGTTCCCGGCCTTCCCCCTTCGCCTGGTCTTCTTCACCCGGCCGGAAGCCGTCGAAGCCGCCCCCATCGTGCCTTGGCACACCGCGGCGATGGTCCTCTTCACCCTGGCCAACGTGCTGGTCGCCAACTTGCTCGCCCAAGGCCGCATGCGCATCGTGCCCTGGGCCGTGGGCATCGTCCTCCTCTACGGCGCCACGCTCTACGGCATACGGGACCACCTCCTGACCCTCTCCCCCGTCGCCGCCTATCGTCTCATGCCCCAAATCATCGGCGCCTACAGCCTCGCCCTCCTCGCCGTCGCCGCCTGGATGACCTGGGCCCAACCGCGCTCTCGACGCTGAAGCCCGCGCAACCCCACACCGATGTGGACCTCTCCACGACCACCCCAACACTCCCGAGCGGTCGCAGGACTGGAATACAAAGGGGCCAGCCCTGTAATGCTGCTTGAGCAGTTCTGGGATGGTTTCGCCATCACATGCTCTCCAGTATGTCAAATATCAAGATCCCATTGGCTCCCTGTCCGGAAAGGACCGCGGACCTGGAGAAAGCGTAGTGGAATCTAGAGGAGAGAGCTCACGAACAGGATCGAGTAGTTTACCGCCAGCAG
>JAFLEG010000045.1 GCA_017302195.1 Verrucomicrobiota bacterium | reverse complement strand
GGCTTTTCAATCGGCTTGGGGGCCGGCCTCACCGGGAATGGATCCATCGTCACGGCCGCCCATGCCCTGCGGTCCGTGTCCAATGTTCACGTCTTCGGATGGCTCTCGGGAACCAACTCCAGCGCCCCGGCACGGGTCGTCTTCCAACAGCGGGACGCCGGACATGCCGACATGGCGATTCTCCAGGTGGACGCCATAACCCAATACTTTTCAGACCTGGGGTCCATCCCCGAGCCTGGGACGGCAGTGTTTGCCGTCGTCTGTCATCGCGATGGGAGTGCGTTGACACTCGACCTCGCGGGTGGGCGGGTTCTCGGCAACAAGAATGGCGCTCCGGATGCATTCCTTTCCATCATCACATCCGATCTTCCGCTGATTTCCACCGACGGAAGACTGCTCGGAATCAATGCCGGCATCACCTATGGCCTTCGGGATCATTGGTCGGACTCGGTGCGCTTGAACATGAGACTTCTGGAACCCTTCCTGAGATGGAACTGACCGCACCTCCTTGGGCTCAGGTCCAAGGAAGTGGTGACGTCGCGGACGTCACTGTTGCTGCGCCGACAAGGTGCCTGCTCCTCGGCGCATGGGCGGTGCGGACTGCTCAACGTTCCAAGCCCGGCCAAAGCCATCGATCGAATCCCCGGGATCGCCATCGCTCCAGCGTCTCGTCGCTCATCCGGTAGAGCAGAAAGTCCGCGCCGGCCGTGCGGGCCAGGGCAGCGCCCCTCGAGGGGCCGAGCACGCTCAACTGCGTGGAAAGCACGTCGGCCTGCATGCCGGTGGGCGCGATCACGGTGACCAGGCTGTGGTCGGTCAGGCCGATGCCGGTACTGGGGTCCACAATGTGCGAGTAGCGGCGGCCCCCGATCTCGGCGCGCTGGAAGACGTCCCCGGATGTCGCCAGGGCCCGGTTGCGGAGGCAGACGAACATCGGAGGCGGTGCGGCCGCGGTGTCATAGACCCCCACCTCGATCCGCCATCCGACCGTGCCTGGCGGCGGATCACCGGCCACCATGTCACCACCGCCGCTGATCAGAAAGCGCCGCACCCCGCGGTCCTTCAGGACGCGTGCCGCTTCGTCGAGGGCGTAGCCCTTGGCAATGCCGCCGAGGTCCAGGCGCATGCCCGGGCGGTTGAGGCGCGCCTCCCATCGCCCAGCGGACCGCCGCAGCCGAAGATGCCGCCACCCGGTGGCCTCGCGGGCCCGAGCCAGCGCGGCGTCCGCAGGCAGCTCGCGTTGGCGTCGGGCGCGCTTCCAGAGCTGCACCAGGGGCCCGACGGTCACATCAAAAGCGCCCTCGGATTCCACCGCGGCCCGATCCGCCGCCCGAAGCACCCGCGCCAGATCGGCGCCCAAGGGCACCCAGTTTCCGCTGCCGGCCGTGGCGGAGAGCCGGCTCAATTCCGAGGCCTCGTCATAGTCGCTCAGCATGCCATTCAAAGCGTGGATGCGACCGAACGCCGCCTCGGCCGCCTCCCGGGCGACGGTCTCGCTCCCGGCGTAGAGCACCAAGCGGAACGGAAGCCCCATCTCGGCGCGTTCGAACTCATGCCGCGCCGGATCCGCAGCGGCAGCCGGCCTGCAGGCCAGCGAACCCACGATCACCAGGATCTGCCCCAGATTGAACCGTATCATGCCAGGCGCTCCCGGAGTTGCGCGACGGAGGCGGTTCCGGTCGTCCCGAGCTGATGGATCACCACGCTGGCCGCCGCCATGGCCAGTTCCATGGCCTCGGGCACCGAGGCACCGGCGGCCAGGGCTGCGGTGAGGTTGGCCGAGACCGCATCCCCCGCGCCCACGATGTCAATGGGCCCGCGCACCGGCAGTCCGGGCACATGCCAGGCGACGCCCTCGGCCGCCGCCCCCACGATCCCCTGCTCCGCCAGGGTGATGAAGGCCGGCTGCCCGTTCCGGCCGGCCAGCTCGGCGCAGGCCGTCCGGACTTCGTCCACCGAGGCGACCGGACGCCCGGTCAGCGCCCCCAGTTCGCGCGCGTTCATCTTGAACACCACCGGCGGCCATCCCCCCAGTCCCCGCCGGGAGTCGCCGAGGACCAGCAGGCCGGGCCGTTCCCGCGCCAGTTCACCCAACTGATCCCGGAAGCGCCGGGTCACCACGCCCGACTCCTCCACATCCACCTGATCCATCGCGATGAGGCCATCCGCGGAAGACGCGGCCCGGGTCAGGGCTCCAATCAGGGCATCCTCGGAGGCGCGAGGCATCGGGCTCCAGTTCTTCAGATCGAGACGGTTCAGCTCCCGCGGCGGTTCACCCGGACTGTGAACCAGCGGCTTGGTGTAGGTAAAGGTGACCCGGTCGGGAAGGGTCAGGAAGTGCTCCAGGGTCACCCCCGGACCGGCCTCCAGCGCACGGCGCAGCGCCCATCCCTCGCCATCGTCACCGCAGGCGCCCACCGGCAGCAGGGAACCCACCCCAAGGGCGGCCAGATTGTTCAGAATCGTGCCGGCGGCACCGGGCTGACACCGGACCCGGGTGATGTTGTGTACCTCCAGTCCCGTCTCGAGGGAGATCTCGGACCGGGCGGGATCAATGTCGAAGTAACGGTCGAGACAGAAGTCCCCCGCCACAGCCAGGCGCAGGGAGGGGTAACGGGACGTGATGGCTTCAAAGCGGTCCGGCGACACGCGGCGATTCAACCGGGAGTTGCGGCCCGGTGCATCTCACTTTTTCCGCACTCGCAACGTCCGGTGCGGGCCTGGAGGCGGATGCAGCTTCCGGGTATGACGTTCAAGAGGGGAGGGCCTCACACAAAGGACGCGAAGGACGCGGAGGAAGGACCCTGGAGGGAAACCGCGGCCGGGGCCTGCCCGCAACCTCTGATGCACCCTGCGCCTTACTTGAGGAACCGGTCGCGGTTGTCCGTGACGGGCAGGTCGCAGGTCGCCCTGCCGAACCACCGCATCCGATGCCGTGCCACCAGGTCGTAGCCCGCATCGCGCAGGGGACGCGGGACGAGGCGCAGGATTCCAAGCCATCGCCAGGGCCACCGCAGATGGCGCGCCAGCAACATCACGGCGTCGCTGCGGACATGGATTTCCCCCGCCTCAATCCAAAGGAGGGTCCCCATGCCCGTGCCCGCCTGCCGGGTCCAGGCTTGGCCGGTGGCTGATTGGAGCGCGGCAAACCGGATGACGGCATCCCGCTCGTGCCGCAGGACGAAGCGCACCGCCCCATGGCACAGGCCGCAGTCGCCGTCATACAGCAGCAGCGGGGCGTCCATGCCCGACACGATACGAAGCGCCCCGGAGGGGCCGCCACCCTTTTGCGCTGCCACCCGGGGAGGCCTCAAACCACGGACACCGAGGGTACAAGGGAATCTGAGCCAGGGGGCAAACCGATCCCGCCGATGTCCCTCCTGTTCCCGGCAGCACCTGCGCAGCCACGCGAGGGCGCTTTTGAATCCAGGAGCGTTCTCTCCATAGAAAGGGCCGCCCCTCGGCGTCCTCGGTGGCCTTGGGATGCGGCCCTTCCGAAATGCGCCCGGTCGGCCGGTCAGGCGCGTTTGAAATTTGCCCCGGCTGCCGGCAACCCGATAGCCTGATGGCTTGACTGAAACGCGTAAGGACATCCCGCCTGCAACCCCTGCCCCGCGGGCGGGCGACGGGGTGCTGGTGGAAATCACGGACCTCGCATTCGGCGGCGAGGGTGTCTGCCGGGTGGGGGAGTTCGTGGTCTTTGTCCCCTACCTGCTCCCCGGGGAGCGGGCCGAGGTGAAGCTCACCGAGGTCCGGAAATCCTTCGGCAGGGGCGTGGTGATCCGGCGGCTGAACGATGCCGCCGAGCGGGTGGAACCCCGCTGTGACTACTTCGGTGAATGCGGCGGATGCCAGTACCAGCACCTCGACTATGCCGCGCAGTTGCGCTGGAAGCGCAAGCAGATCACCGACCTCTTCGAGCGGGTCGGCGGGTTCGCGGACCCGCCGGTTCGCGAGGTGCTCCCCTGTCCGCAGCCGTATGGCTACCGCAACCGGATCCTGGTGCGCAGCCAGTGGAACAAGCCCGCGCAGAAGCTGAACCTCGGATTCGTCCGGGCGGACTGCGGCCTGGTCTGCGACATCACCTCCTGCGCCATCGCCGAGCCGGCGCTCAACGACGCACTCCGGCACTGGCGGGAAAATCCGCCACCCAAGGGGGGCCTCAAGACGCTGCTGCGGATCCCGCCCGAGGACTGGGTGGTTCCCGAGCACAGCTTCTTCCAGAACAACTTCTTCGTGCTGCCCGCCCTGATGGATGCCGTGAGGGGCCGGCTGCGGGACTCCGGTGTCCGCCACCTGCTCGACGCCTACTGCGGCGTCGGGTTCTTCAGCCTGTCGCTGGCCGATGCCGTGGACTCCTTCATCGGCGTGGAACTGGATGCCCCGGCGATTCGCGCCGCGCGGGAGAACCAGCGCCGACGCGGGGTGTCCCATGGGGAGTATGTCGCCGGCGACACCGACGCCCTGCTGCCGTCGCTGCTGTCCCGGCTGAATCCCGACCGGACCGCGGTGCTGCTCGACCCGCCGCGCGTCGGCTGCCGCCCGCCCTCCCTGAAGGTCCTGCGCGAGACCGCGCCCGCCCAGATTCTCTACGTGAGCTGCCATCCGGCGACGCTGGCCCGGGATCTGAAGATTCTCTGTGCCGACGGACGTTACCGTCTGGTGGATCTGCAGCCGGTGGACCTGTTCCCGCAGACCCAGCATGTGGAATGTGTCGCCGACCTGCGGCGCCTCGCGACCGCAGAGCACCCCTGAACGCCGTGCGGCTACGTCCCTCCGCGCCAGCGGCGCAGGCGGGCGGCGAGCCTCTCGGATCGGGCCGCATCGGCAACGAGGCCCGGGAAATCGCGGCGCAGTTGTCCGGCATCGGGAACGATGCCCCAGGCGGTCACCGTAAACACCTCATGGGCGCGCCCCGGTGGCAGGCCCAGCTCCCGAGCCTGCCGGTCCATCCGCTCGCGGAGCTTCTGCTTCCACGCCGCCAGATCCGCAGTCGGCTCGATCTGGTGCCGCGCCACCCAGGGCAGCCATTCATTGATCTGGCTCTGATGGCACCAGGACTCCTCTGCCACCACGTCAAAGGCCTCCTCGATGTCCACCACCAGGTCCCCGCCGTTGTCGCCGGTCATGTAGCCGTCGTAGGTGTTCAGGATTACCGGTGTCTTCACCGGCCGGGACCGGGTCTCGTCGTCCACCGGATACTCCTCCAGGAAGGCGTGGGGGACATTGATCATGTAGGCTACGCGGCGCACGGCCTCGGCGACGGTGACGTGGTCGGGATGGATGCCAACCAGCGGATCGGAGGGCACGGGGGGACACATCAGGTAGTCCGGCTCGAAGTCCCGGATCACGCGCCAGAGCGCGGCGAGCAGGTCGGTGGTCAGGGTCCGGCAGGCCTCCTCGAATGGACGTCCATCGGGCTTGCGCAGCATCTCGAACTCATAGCCGCCGATCCGGGCGCTGGCCTCCTGCTCCGCCAGCCGTACCCGCGCTGTTTCCGCTCGGCTCCGCTGATGGTGTCCGGAACGCCCGTCCGTGCACACCACCACCCTGCCCTGAAAGCCAGCGCCGAGCCGGCGCCGCCAAAGCTCGAAGGTGCCCGCGGCGACAAACTCGAAGTCATCGAAGTGGGCATGGACATGCAGGACGCGCATCGGCGTGACCATGCCGCGCCGGCCCTGCCGGCTGAAAGCGAATTGGAGGCCGGTGCCTCCAGCGGTTGTCAGCGGCAGGGGGCAGGTCCAAACGAAGGCGCACCGAAGGACGCCAAGGAATAGGAACCCGTCGCTTCGTGCCTTGGCTCTTTGTGTCCTTCGTGCCCTCGGTGTGAGTCTCTCCCAGTTCAGATGCCGAGCGCCGACGCAGCCGCCGAAAACCGATCACTGTTCTGACCCTCGATCCCGTCGTCCGAATGGACTTTTCGTCCCGCCGGATCGCCGCCACGGTTCTTCCATGCGACTGCCCGGTCCCCGACTGCATGGACTCCGGCTTCGGGGCGCCCTGCGCGACGTCCACCGGACGGGCAATGGCCTGCTCGTCCTCCTGCTCCTGTTGGGGATGCCTTGGACAGGCTCCGGCCAGAACACTGGGCCGGATTCCCCGGGCCCCGGCAAGGCAGCAGCGGCGGGCATGGCCACGGGGATTCCGGTGGCCGGGTCTCCCGGGGGGCTGAACGGCGCGGCAACCGGGCGGCGGACCCTCGGCAGCGACCGGGTCTCGGCGGAGCTCGCGCAACTGCTGCAACAGCTCCGGTCGCCTGCGACCCCGCGCGTCCGGGACCGGAGTCTTCCCGATCGCCCCCATTTCTTCCTGCGCCTTTCCGAAACCCGCTATTGGGTGTCCCCGGACGGACGGATGCGTCCCGAGGCCCGGCTGGGCGGCACTCCGTTCGTGTTTCTCACCGTGGCCGAGGCCGGGCTTGGACGCAGCCTGTTCGGACTCTACGCCGACCTGGGCTACGGCGCCGAGTCGGTGCTCCGCCAGCGGCGGGTGCCGATGGCGGCGGTGGTGTTCCGCTATCCTGCCGGGGTGCGCATCCCCCGGCCCTGGCAGCCGCCGGAGGGCCCGGACTGGAGGCAGCAGGTGTATCAGCCGACCTGGGACACCCTCATGGACCTGTTTGCCCAACTGGCCGGGGATACCGATGCGCAGGGCGCCTTTCTGGAATTCCCCGATCTCAGGCCGGGAGAACGCAACCTCGTCCGCTTCCTGCCCCCGCGTCCGCGACAGCAGGTGGCCACGCTTCCCTACGAACTGCTCCGACTGGCCGGGGGCCCGGACTGGGAGTACCGCGCGCTGCTCGAAACCCACCTGAGCGTCAACCCTCACTTCCGGGGCACCGGCATCACCCAGAACACCCTCTCCCCGGACGACGGACGCCTTGGCGTTCCTGAATTCGTGGGACCCAATGCCCTCCTGACCGACCTGGCGGAGTGGGCGGTGGTGGACCTTGGCCACCTTGAATTTGAGGAGATCCACGACCCGGCGCCCCGATGAGATCCCAGCCCTCCCCCCCTGCGCCCGAGCCGCCTCCGCGCTCCGCGCCGCCCCGGCTCCGGGCTGCCGGGGTGGCCCTGCTCGTCCTGCTCCTGAGCGTTCCCGTGCTCCTGGTGCTGATCCGGCGTCCCCACCTCGCGAGAAGCCCCGCCTCCTCCACCAGCCGTGGCGGGCTGTCCACGACCTCGCAGACCCCCGCGGGCATTTCCGGCCGCGCGGCGGACGTGGCCGAACTGGGCCGGCACGCGACCCAGGGGCTGGAACTGGCGGCACGCGGCGCCCCGGAGGCATCGGTCCTCGGGCCGCTTCGGGAGGTCGAGGCAGCGCTGCCTTCGAGCAGGGCGGCGTTTGAGGCACTGCCGGAGTCGGACCGCGAACCGGTCAGCCGCATCGCCCGGGACCTGCAGCCGGACTGCACCGCCGCCGCGGCCCGGGTGCTGGAACGCGTGGGCGCCAGCCGCGATCTCAAGGCCCTGACACGGGAAATCACCCTGGAACTGCGCAGCTTTGCCCAGACGGGATATCGCGTGGAGGAGGCCCTGGAGGCGGCCGTGGAACGGGCCATGGCGGCCCTGGATTCCGTCCGGCTCGACACCCCGCAGGCCGGCGAAGCGCTGCGGATCCTTGAGGCGGGTTCCCAGCGCATCGGTGTCCTGCAGCCCGCCCACGACTCCCTCACGGGTGCGGACCGGGAGCGTTCCGCCGCCGCCGCCCGCCGGCTGATCCAGGAATTCTCCGCACTGGGCACCGCGGCGGCGCTTTCACCCCGGTGGTCCACCGGGCTTCGGGACGCCGCTACTGAACTGCTGGAGCTGCTGTCCAGCTTCGCCAACTGAGCCTCGCCCAGGTAGGAGACGGCATCAGGAGTCTCTCACTCTCCCCGCGCCCATGGAGACTCCCGCGCCTCGGGCGACAGCCCCACGCAGCGAAGAAGAAGTCAGAGTCTCGTCACCTCGTCTCCTACGCAGGCTCTGGATTGTTCCGACCTACAGCAGATCCGGCTCCCCGATCACTTCCGTCCCGTCGCGCGTCTGCACACCCCGGGTCAGGAGACTCTCCCCTGGCACGGCATATCCCGGGATGATCCGCTCCAGTTGTCCCGGCGTGGCACCGAGATGATTGCGGAGGATCCGTCCGAGCACGGAGCGGTAATCCGTATTGCGCTTCAAATAGCGTTCATCGGCGCCGAACAGGGAGCCGGTGGGTCCGGTGCGCCAGGGCAGGATCCGGTCCCCCATGCCGCCGCAATTGAACACGCCGGACCGCGACACGCCGCCGGTGGCACCCGGAAGAAATCCCTTCACCGATCCGCCCGCCACCAGCATCACGCTCGCCTCGGCATGATCGGTGCCGGCATCCGAATTCTCGACCGTGGTGCGTCCGAACTCGGAAAGGGTCACCACCACCAGGTCCTCCCAGCGGCAGCGATCGGCGTAGCGGGTGAAGAACTTCCGGAGGGCGTACAGCGACCAGCCCACCCGGCGGAGCAGACCGGCATGCGCGCCGGTGTGCGGCCCCTGACCCGACGCCGCATCCCGCGGGTTGACCTGGTCGCTGTGGGTGTCCCAGCCGTCGATGGAAACCCCGGCCACGATCGCATCGGTCTTGTTCAGCACGATGGACGCCGCCTTGAGGTCCTCGAAGAAATCATGGGCGCCGGTGGGAACGACATACTTGGACGCCTGGTTGCCTCCCGCACGCAGCCAGCCGCCGTTCTTTTCGGCGGTCGTGGGAAACAGGTGGTACCCGTCGCCGTTGGCCGCCGCCCAGTCGGTGTCGCCATCGGTGGCGACGTCATCCCGGTAGGTATTGCTCGCCTCGTCGAAACGGAGCTGGGCAAACAGCTCCAATGTCTGGGAGAGATTGCCATACTGCAGGCGCAGCAGCTCCCGGTCGCGCTTGTCGGCAAAGGCCACCTCGTTGGCCGCTGCCAGCGCCGCGTCGAACTTGCGGTTGGCTGCGGGCGTGTTGGGCACCGCCAGCAGGTTGTACCGGCTGGGATCGCTCAGGTTGGTCATCGCCGCTCGGGATCCACGCAGGATCAGCGGCAGGGAGGATCCGATGCTGACCCCGGTGAGCGGCGAGGTGTTGGCCAGGCCGGATTCCACCATCGCCCGGTAGAGGAATCCCTCCTGCACTGCATCCGCCCGCGGGGTGCCGGTCTGCCAGTAGGCCAGGCTGTCGAAATGCGACCGGGACTGGTCGGGATATCCGACGCGGTGCACCAGCGCCAGGTCCCCGGAATTGTACAGTGGCGCCAGGAACTTCAGCGACGGGTGCAGCGCCGCAAAGCCATTGCCGAGCGGCAGGGCATAGGGATGGGCATAGGTGCCGGCACGGGAACCGGACTCCGGAAAGAATGCCGGACCGAGGGCGGTCACGGGCTGAAGGGGGTCGGGGGGGATGGCCAGGTTCGGACGGCTGGCCGCATAGGCGGAGTCCCCCATAGGAATCACGCTGTTCAGGCCGTCATTCGCCCCCCGGAGGAGGATGAAGAGCAGCTTGCGGACACGTCCGTCCGGCCCGGGGCGCCCGATGCCTCCGTCGGCAAGCGCCCGCTGGACCACCAGCGGGACGTCCGTCAGGGCGGCCAGGGCGGCACCCAGCCCGAGACGGGACGCCTGGGACAGAAAGGAACGACGGGAGACAATGTTCACGGGGTGGACGGGAGTCGGTTCACTGTTCCTGAAATCGCTGTGTGCTCATGAGCAGGGCCACCATGCCGCGGATCCGCAGATCGTAAGCGCTGGAACCCGGAACCAATCCCGCGAGCGGTGACGGGTTGCTCCCGGTGTCGTCGGCATTGAGAAAGTCCACCGCGATGCGGTGGTAGCCCAGGAGATTGGCGGTGCCCTCCGCCGGGAAAAGTGTCCGCAGGAAAAAGGCGGCGACTGCATCGGCGTCGCGCCATTGCGACTCCGGCACGGAAAGTTGGAGCAGCCCCACCGGATCCACCCGCGTGTTGCGTCCGGCATCCTCCTTGCCGGCCATGCCGGCGGGCATGAGCGCGGACTGCACAAACCGCAACCGCTCCGCCAGGGTGCCTCCGCTGATCCAGCCTGGGGCATCCTCGGGGTATCCGTCCGGCTCGGCGCGGTCGAACAGGCGCATCCGGCCGGCGCGGTTCATGAGCCCGTAGAGCTCATAGCCATCGGCATCCGCGGTCCAGGTGCCGTCGGGCCGCCGGGCCCGCAGCGCACGGAGGGTGCTGGCGACAAACTCCAGAGGCGTCTTCACCTTCTGCAGCGATCCGCCGTGGCTCCGGAACAGTTCGGAGGCAAAGATCGTCCGCAGCACCTCGCGCACCTGTCCCCGGGGCGATCCCTCCTCCCAGGCCCGCATGCAGGCATGCACCAACGCCTCCTCGGGACTGGTCTCGGCGTCGGTGAAGTCATAGCCGTGCTGGAATCCGTCGTGGATGAAGACCTGGCACAGCTTGACCGAGAGATACTCCTGGGTGAAGGGCTGGTCCGCCATGTGCCGCAGGATGTCGAGCCCATCGCGGTATCCCGACGTTCCGGAGCGCGCCGGGAGCGGGAGCCCGTAGGAACGGCCGGCCCAGGGCGGGCCGAAACGGGCCGGCACCTGCTTGGCAGCGCCGCGACGTCCGGAAGCATCCCACTGGAAGAACGGATACTTCGCGCGCTCGTTGTGGCGGTCCGGACGATACTTCATCGCCCACACGCCCACGACGTTGGTGTTCGCATTGAGTCCGCTCCCGGTGACGGCGGGGTCCAGATAGGTGGTGCTCCGCGGGGCGTGCGGGTTGAACTCGTTCTCCGGGGCCACCAGTTCCAGACGCCATCCGGTCCAGGCCCGTGAAATCTCCTCGATGTCCCGCTGGTCGTAGCCGTTGTCCACGCCGAAGCAGAACAGCTCGCACAGTTCCCGGGCGTAGTTCTCGTTGGCGATGTTGGCGCCGTCGCCGCGCGAGGTGACGGTATCGAGATACACGATCATCGCCGGACTTTCGGCGCTGATGCGCAGGAGATCGTGGAAGGTGACCTGCGGATTCAGCAGCGCCTCCCGCCATCGCCGGTTCTCGACAAACTCGGTCCGGACCGCCAGCAACTCCGCCGTGTCCCCGTCGTAGCCACGTCCGTCGAAATAGTCCTGGGTCTTGGAGACCTGGGTGACGAAGTGATTCTCCAGGAACTGCCGGAGCACCTCGTTCAACTGCCGGGGCGAGGCGATGGCGTGCCGCAGATGCCAGGCCCGGAGATCGGCCCGGTTGGCCATCCCGGCCTCCAGGCGGGCGTACAGCGGCGCCGGGGAATTCGGTTCGCCGCCCAATCCATGCTCGCTGGCGATCCCGCTGCCGGAGAGCCGTATCGTCAGGCGGGTGGCATCCCCCGAGGTGCGAAACCAGTAGCTCAGCGTGTAGTTGCGCGAGGCGCTCAGGGCCGGGGAGATGCTCTGCCAGAGGGAGGAGTCCTGCGTGGTTCCCGCCTCGGTCGAAATCAGATGCAGGGCAGCGCCGCCCGAGTGGACGATCTGCGCGCTGCGCGCCGAGCCCGCCACGTTGTCCGAGAGCGTCCAGGACGGACTGAGCGTGCCCTCAAAATCCCCGTTGCGCAGCAGATTGGGCTGCGTGCCATCATCCAGATCTCCCGCCACCAACCGCAGGTCGTCCAGATACGCCTCGCCGGCACCGTCCAGATAGACATAAAGACGCGATGCCGTGCCCGGCCCGGTGGTGGTGACCCGCACCCAGCGGGGCGCCGGGTCGGCGGTGTCGAGATCCGATGGCACGGACTCCGCCGCCAATTGCGCCGCCATGTAGGACTCCGGACCCACCGCCCTCAACTGCGCGAGGTCGTCCGGCGTCGGACCATAGGCCAGCCGCTGCAGCACGTTGGCCGCCAGCAGGTCATTGGTGGAGACCGTCGCAATCCGGATCTGGAAGAATCCCGCCTCTCCGGCAGTTGCCCCGCTCCACCCGCCGGGACGCAGCACTCCCGGGGCGGGTTCGAAGGCGGCCTCCAGCGAGGGCGACCTGAAGACCTGGTAGTTCTCCACCGCCGGCGCCGGCTTAAAGGAAAGCCGGGCTTCGCCGCCCACGACCTCCAGGTCCTGCACCTGCAAGCCCTCGGCTGCCGAAACCGACACCATCGGGGAGAATGACAGCAGGGCTCCTCCCCAGGTTGCCAGGGTGCGACACCAGACACGGATGGCAGGCAAGGTCCTGAACTGCATTGCGACAGGGCTGAAGGAAGCAAGTGGCTTGCCGGGTGCCAAGCGTGGGAAAAGCTCCTGGTGACAATTCATGGCGTAAACGATCTTGCGGTTCTCCCGGGATCACGACCAACGTCCCTTATCCACCGATAGACACATCAGCAAACCCCTTTTGGAGGGGGAACATTCGTTTCGCCGGCCGATTGGCGGCAGCTCCAACAGCCAGTCGGGATGACTGCACAGCCACGGTGGGGACTAGGCTGGGTTGTTTGCGGATGGCGGTCCTTGACCGCCGTCCGGCGTGCGGGCGGGTGTTTCCCCTCCTATCTCCGGTCCGATCTCCCCTCCCATTGCTCCGACGCTCTGCGAGGTTGGAATTCAGCGGGCGTCCACACACACTGTCCGCCATGCGTCCGGTGGACATGACCCCCTTCGAAGCGGAGTTGGCGATCCGCTGGGACGACGGCTCCGAATCGTTCGTCGCCTTGGAGACCCTGAGAAAGTCCTGCCCGTGCGCCTCCTGCATGGGGGAGAAGGACATCTTTGGCACCACCTACAAGCCGCCGGAGCGTCCCTATGCCGCCAATGCCTTCCAGTTGACGCGCCTGGCCGCGGTGGGCGGCTACGGCGTCCAGCCCGCCTGGGCCGACGGACACGGCACGGGCATCTACTCGTGGGACTACCTCCGGCGCATTGCCGGAGGAGCCCTGGAATGACCGGCTTCAGGCCTCGGGCAGCCGCCAGTCCACCAGGGGCCGGCCCAACCCCTCCAGCGCCCGGTTCACCGCGGAGAAGCATCGGCAG
>JAFLEG010000448.1 GCA_017302195.1 Verrucomicrobiota bacterium | reverse complement strand
AGCAACTGCTCCCGGAGGCGTCCGTCCTCGATGGGGAACACCACCTCGATCCGGCGGTGCAGGTTGCGGGGCATCCAGTCCGCGCTGCCCACGTACACCTCGGGACAATGGCCGTTGTCAAAACACCAGATGCGCGCGTGCTCCAGGAAGCGGTCCACGATGCTCCGCACCCGGATGCGTTCGCTGAGTCCGGGCACGCCGGGCCGCAGGCAGCAGATGCCCCGCACGATGAGGTCCACCTCGACCCCGGCCGCGGAGGCCCGGTACAGCGCCTCGATGACCGGGGTCTCCACCAGCGCGTTCATCTTGGCGATGATGCGGGCCGGCAGCCCCCGCCGCGCGTTCTCGGCCTCGCGGTCAATCAGGGCCAGGATCCGGGACAGCATGTAGTGGGGCGCCACCAGCAGGCGCCGGCTCTCCTGCGGACGGCAGATGCCGGTGATCAGGTTGAAGAGCTGCGTGGCGTCCTCTCCGAAGTCGGGACGGCAGGTGAGCAGTCCGATGTCCGTGTACAGGCGCGCCGTGCCGGCGTTGTAGTTGCCGGTGCCCAGGTGCAGGTAGCGCCGGATGCCGTCCTCCTCGGCACGCACCACGAGGGCGACCTTGCAGTGGATCTTGTACCCGACCACGCCGTAGATCACGTGGACGCCGGCCTCCTCCAGGGCCCGGGACCACCGGATGTTGTTGGCCTCGTCGAAGCGGGCCTTGAGCTCCACGACCGCGGTCACCTGCTTGCCGTTCTTCACGGCATTCATCAGGGCGCCGACGATCCGGGCATCGCCGCCGGTGCGGTACAGCGTCTGCTTGATCGCCAGCACCTGGGGATCCTCCGCGGCCTGTTCCAGGAACCGGATCACCGAGCCGAAGCTGTCGTAGGGGTGATGCAGCAGGATGTCCCGCTCCCGGATGGCGGCGAAGAGATCCTCGTGGCCCCGCAGGCTGGCCGCCACCGGACCGCTGAAGGGCGGGTCGCGCAGTTCGGGCGAATGCTCCCCCTCAACGATGGCCATGAGACGGGTGGGGTTCACCGGGCCATCCACGACGTAGAGCTCGTCGGCGGTCAGGCCCACGTTGGAGAGCAGGTCCGCGGTGACCTCCGCAGGACAGTCGGCCGACACCTCCAGGCGCACGGCAGCGCCGCGCTTGCGGTTGTCGAGTTCATGCTCGACCGCCCGCAGGAGGTTCGGTCCCTCCTCCTCGTCAATGTACAGCTCGCTGTTCCGCGTGACCCGGAAGCTCCAGCACCCCTCGAGCGTCATGCCCGGGAACAGGTCCCCCAGGAAGTGGCTGATGAGCTGATGGAGAAAGACGTAATCCCGGTGGCCGTTGGCCGAAGGCACCGGCACCAGCCGTGGCAGCCCGCGCGGCACCTGGACCACCGCCAGCGAGCGGCGGAGCTGGCCGCGGAACTGGCCGTGCAGGCGCACGATGAGGTTGAGGGACTTGTTGAGCAGTTGGGGAAACGGGTGGGCCGGATCCAACGCCAGAGGCGTCAGGACGGGCGACACGGTGTCGCGATAGTAGTCTGCGAGCCAGGACGCCGCTGCAGGCTCGAGCGCCGCCAGGTTCAGGAACCGGATGCCGTGGCGGTCCAGTTCCGGGACGAGTTGTTCCCGCCAGCAGCGATAGGCCTCCTCCACCAGGGCGGTCACCCGTCCGCGGATCGCCCGCAGGGTTTCGGCGGCATCCAGGCCGTCCGGAGTGCGCTCCCGCACGCCCTCCTGCCGGGCCTCCATGAGCCCCGCCACGCGGACCTCGAAGAACTCGTCCAGGTTTGAGTTGAAGATGCAGAAGAACTTCACCCGCTCCAGCAGGGGATTGTCGGCGGTGAGCGCCTCCTGAAGGACGCGGCGGTTGAATTCCAGCCAGCTCAGCTCTCGGTTGAAATACCGGCCCTGCACTTCGGGAGGGCGGACCGGCTTGCGGATGCGCATACGGGAGCGGGGAGGCTATCGGCGTTCATGTTGCTGGCGAGCCACTTTTGCATCTGGTCGCCCCATTGCGGCCTTCGCGGCCTTGGCATGGGACCCCTCGGGGAGACTGACCCCACACAAAGGACGCCAAGGACACGAAGGAAATCCAATGTTTGGTAGGGCTGTGTTCCACCACAGCCCCATTCAGATCCGTTGCGCCCGGGGACGAACGACACGCATCGCGGGAAACACCAACGCGCAACACGTTCCGCGATCCCCGCAGCAACTCCACGCGCACCGCGGAGGATTATGGGTTCGTGCGGAAGCCCACCAGGCATCGGCGAGCTCCATCCTCTGCGTCCTTCGTGGCCTTGGTGTGAGCCCCCTCGGGGAGACTGGACGCTCACGAAGGACACCAGACCGGCTACCGCGCCACATTCGCGCCCGGAGCCCGATACCAGTCGCCGCGGAGCCAGTCGGCCAGGAGCCCGATGGACTGGGCCTCCAGTTGGCCCGTCGCCTGGAATGCCGGCATGCGGTCGTTGCGCTTGCCGTAGAACCGTTCGTGGGATGGGTCGGAGATGATGCCACTGATCCACTCCCGGGAGCCCCATCCGGTGAGGTCCGGGGCGGTGGCGTCCTCGTCCGGCTTGCGAAAGGCATGGCAGTCGGTGCAACTGAAGTCGGAGCGCAGCAACAAGCGCCCCTCCTCGAGGATCGCGGCATCTCGCTGATCCTCAGCCGCCTGGAGGGGGAGCTGCGCCTCGGCGCTGACCGCGGCAATCACCTTCACCAGGCCGGCCTGTTCCCCGGCGTCATACCTGGCCACCTTCTGTTTCACGAACTTCACCATCTTCCCCTCCTTGAACTTGGTGCCGCCCAAGTACCCGGCGCTGTCCACACGGGCGGGATCCAGCAGACCGGCCAGCCAGGCCCGGGAGCCGAACCCCTTCAAGTCGGGCGCGCTGGCCGGATCGGTCACTGGATTCCCCAGGCCGTCGTGGCCGTCGTAGCGATGGCAGGAGGCGCAGTTCTGGGCAAAGAGGCGCGGCCCCTGGGTGAGCGGATCCTCCCGCAGCAGGGTCACCGCCCCGGAGTCCGGGATGCCCCCTGCCGCGCGGGCCAGTTCCGCCACCCGGTGGGCGTCGCGTTCCGCCTGGGTGCGGGCCGCGAGGTATGCCGGATCGGCCTGATCCTGACGGCGCGCCTGAAGGGTCAGCAGCGCCGCCCCCACTCCAATCGCCACCAGGAAACCGAGGTTGAACCGGTGTCCGAGCTGCCAGCGCCCGATCAGCGGCATGGCCGCGAGGATCAGCAGGGCGACGGTGGGGATGACGATGGCGCCCCACACCTCGGTGTGACCGGGGAAGTATTTCAGAAACTGGAAGAGGAACAGGAAGTACCACTCCGGCCGCGCCGCCGGATAGGGTTCGCTGGGATCGGCCGGCGCGGACAGTTCCGCACCGTGAAACGCCAGGGTAAGGAAGACCACCGTGCACAGCACCGCGAGGGCCGCCACGGCATCCATCAGCACCTGATCGGGCCAAAACCGCGCGTCGGGACGCCGCAGGGGCTTCTTGGCCGTGATGCCATGGCGTCGGAACAGGGCGATGTGTCCCACCACCAGCAGGACGATGCCCGCCGGCAGAAATCCCGCATGCAGCGCGAAGAACCGGGTGAGGGTCAGGTTTCCGTAGTCCGCACCCCCCACGATGAGCCGCTGGATCTGTTCCCCGAAGAACGGGGTGACCGCCGCGATGTTGGTCGCCACCTTGGTGGCCCAGTAGCCCTTCTGGTCCCAGGGCAGCAGGTAGCCGGTGAGCGCCATGGCCAGGGTCAGCATCAGGAGCCCGAGTCCGAACCAGAAGTTCACCTCGCGCGGCGCCTTGTAGGCGCCGTCAATCACCACCTGCATCAGGTGCAGCACCAGGAGCACCACCATGATCTGCGCGGTGAAATGGTGCAGCCCGCGCAGGAACCAGCCTCCGGTTATCTGGTTCTGGATGTAGTACACCGACTCCCACGCGGTGAGGGCGCCGGGGCTGTAGGCGGTCCAGAGAAAGGCGCCGGTGATGAACTGCACCAGCAGGCAGAAGGTCAGGGCGCTGCCCCAGACATAGCGCCAGCGGCCACCGCCGGGAATGTTCTCCAGCAGCGCCTCCCGGGTCAGGTGCCGGATGCCCGTGCGGGAGTCCAGCCAGTCCAGCAGGGTCTTCATGCCACGATGCGCTTCTCGCGCTGGCCTGCCTGGAAGTTCTCGTAGCGCACCCAGATCTCCCCGCCCCGCACCTCCACCGAGAGGGTGTCCATCGGACGCGGACTCGGGCTCTTCGGATCATTGATCGCGCCGGTCACGGCGAAGGTGCTGTTGTGGCAGGGACAGAAGAAATCCTTCACCTCCGGCCGGTAGTCCACGAAGCAGCCCGCGTGCGGACACACGGTCTGCAACGCCTCGATGGTCCGCTCGCCGGTCCTCCGCAGGTACACCGCGCCGACCGGGACGGCGGGCGTCTTGGTCCAGGCATCCACGCGGTCCGCCAGCACGGTAAACTTCCGCGGGACCCCGTCGTTGGGCAGCGCGGCCAGCGGCGCAATGCGAACGAAGCCCGCCCCGGCGCCATCGCCCCGGCGCCGCAGCGGATCGAGCCACACTAGCAATCCGGCCGCCGCCGGCACCAGCGTGGCCACGCCACCAATCACCACCGCCGCCACCTCCTTCACAAAAGATCGGCGCGGCTGTCCC
>JAFLEG010000447.1 GCA_017302195.1 Verrucomicrobiota bacterium | reverse complement strand
CTTTGCCGCAGCGCGCCAAGCACGAGCCGGATGTTCCATTCCCTCCCCGTGCCTCGTTCGAATTCCACGCCAAAGCGGTGGCAAGCCACCGCAGTCCCAAGACGCGCTTCTCGCCCGCGCGGGCGGTGCCTACGCTCCCCCCCCATGAATGGTTGGCTGACTCTCCTTTTGGGATGCTCCGTGCCGATGCTGGCCGGGGCGGCGGACATTCGTGCGGCGCGCTCCGTGCACCTGGGGTATCCCGCTCCAGAGGGGACGCTGTTCTACACCGAAATGGTCGTCGAGCAGTCGGTGAACGGCAGCTACTTCATGGCCTGTGGATGGAACACGGGGTATTTCGGACTCCAGCAGTTGGATCGTCCCGAGGACACCGTGGTCATTTTCTCGGTCTGGGATCCGACGGTGGGGGACGACCCGGCCGCGGTGAAGACCGAGGATCGGGTTGAGGTGCTGCATGAAGGGGAGGGGGTCCGCATCCGGCGCTTTGGCGGCGAGGGTACCGGCGGGCAGTGCATGGCGCCGTTTGCATGGCGCCCCGGAACCACCAATGCCTTCCTGCTGCGTGGCGAAGTCCAGGGGAACAAGACGGCCTATACCGCCTGGATCCGGCGGCCCGGCGGTTCGCAGTCCGATTGGTGGAGGCTGGCCACATTCCGCACCATGTCGGGCGGGAAACCGCTCTCGGGCTACTACTCCTTCGTCGAGGATTTCCGGCGCGATGGCACCAGCGCCGGCGAGGTGCGACGGGCGCGCTACGGCAATGGCTGGGTGCGCTCCACCGGCGGCGACTGGGTGTCGTTGACGCGGGCGCGCTTTACCGCGTCCGGAGCCGAGTGGGAGGCCCGGGACTCGATCAATGCGGGTGTGGGGGGCGGCTGGTTCTTCCTCGTCACCGGCGGTGGCACGACCCAGTCCATCCCGCTGCGCACCGTCTTGGAGCATCCGGTCCCGGGCCTGCACCTGCCGGATCTCGGGACACCACCCCCCTGAGCCTTATGCCGTTGGGGAAGCACCTTGATCGCCTCCGGCTCAGAATCCCGGGTCCACGGCCGGGTCCTGGACCAGGAGCCGCAGCCACTTTGCCGGATCGCTACCGATGGAGATGAACGCCGTGGCGGCACCCTCCCCCAGGATCTGGATCTGGGCGCCATCCCAGGTGCGCAGATTGGCGGACTCCTGGGGCGTGACCACGATCGCCTTGGGTCCGGCACCCAGGTTTTCGGCTGCGACGGTGTAGTCCATTCGGATCTCCCGCGGACGCCAGGTGACCCGGGGAGCCCTGCTCCGGTTGGGATCCGAACCGCCCGGGCGCGAATCGAGCAGCGGATGCGTCCCCACGGCCAGTTCCAGCAGGTTGGAAAAACCGTCCCCGTCGGGGTCCGCGCCCCGGGCGGCATCCTCCCCCTGCAGTGCCGGATACTGCCGCCGCCAGAGGTCGTAGGGACCCTCCACCGGCTGTGAGACCAGGGTGACCACCGGATCCACCCCCGCCGGGTAGGGAGTGAATCCCAGCGGCGCCGGACCATGCACCACGCGATTCCCCAGCGCGTCGGTGAGTTCAAGTCCGACCACCCGGTAGGTCCCCGGGGCAATGCCGGCCGGGAGAGGATTGGAGCCGACCCAAAGCCCGTCCTGCGGCGTGCCGGATTCCAGATACAGGCTCATCACAAAGGGTACCACCGCGCCGCCACCGACCGGCTGGAGTCCTGCCTGGCGTCCGGTCACCTCAACCGTTGCCAGTCCGCTGCCGGCATCCGTGGTGGTGAGCCGGAGACGCAGCGGTTCGGCCGCCGCCAGATTCACCGTCCCAGGATCGGCGGTGATGCTGACGAGCCGGGGCGCCTCGTGGTCCACGGAACCCTGGTTCACGACGATCAGGTGCGTGGGGAACCCGGAGGGCAGCGGGACCTCGCCCTCGGCGGCATCCGGTCCGTGGACGATTCCGTTCTCCAGGGCATCCAGCAGGGTGAACACCAGCGGGTACTCGCCCGCAGCGGACCCCGCGGGCAGGGTGAACTCGACTGCATAGGTCCCGTTGGTGTTGTTGCCACTGACCCGGTTGCGCCGGCTGAACACGGCGCTGCCCGCTTCGCCTCCGGCGGGGCCCCGCAGGATCACCCGGGAAAGGAACTCCGGCATCCCGCTGGGCACGTCCACCAACTGGACCGTCAGGGTGACCGTGCGCGGGGCGGAGCTGACGTCCACGGAGGCATCGGACAGGGTGAGGGCGGCCAGTGTGGGGGGCGACGTGTCCACGGCGCCGTTGTTGATCACCTCCAGGGTGGCCGGCAGGCCCGCGGGCATGGGAGTGCGTTCTCCGTACCCGGCGCGCGTGCCGTCGGCGCCTTCCAGGGCCACCACGACCTGGAAATCTCCCGGAACCAACCCCGCCCGCACGGGCAGGCCCACCCGGTAGATGCCGTCCGCTGCGGTGCCGGAGATGCGGGTGAAGGCGTTCACCGGGGCGTCCGTCTCCGGGACGCCATCTGGACGAAGGAGATGAATCCGCCCGTCCGCCAGGCCGGCGGGGTGGACGATCCGCACCTCTGCGGTCACCACCACCGGTCCGGAGGAGACATCCGGTGTCGCCGGCTCGAAGACGAGGGAGGCCAGGCGGGGCGGCGGGGCTACGGACGAGATTCCGAGGGTAAAGTCGCCGGCCCACCCGTCGTAGCCTCCCGCCTGCAGACGGACGGTGCGTCCGGCCGTGACGGGAATCACCAGTTCGCTGGATCCCGACGAGAGATCCGAATCTCCGGCGTCATCGTTGAAGGCAATCCCACGGAGGGCGCCCAGCGTGCCGCCCTCGAATGCGGCGAGGGTGGTATCCACGTCGGGACCGGACGTCGTGACGCGCACCCAGCCATCCGCGGCCGGCGTCCACGTCCACCACACCGTCGCCTCGGTGAACGGCTGCCGGGGTTCGTCAGGTTCGAGGGTCGCGTCTCCATTGGATGCGGCCACCTCCAGGGGCAGCGCTGACGGCAACGAGGTCGCGGCAGCAAACGCATCATTCACCGGCACCGCCGCGGTGCCGCCGAGTCCGGCGAGACAGGACATGAGGAAGGCAAGGCCAGCAGGGCCATGGTGGCGTTCGGAAGACACGGACCAACAGGAGCGGAGGCATCCGGGAATCGTCAACTGACAAGTGGGGAAGGGCGGTGCGACGGGCGCCGCCAGCGGCTGTCGGAGGCATGGGGGTGTTTCCATCCGGAGATGCCTCGGACCGAGGGCATGTAGGGCGCAAAGGAAACCCCCTTCCCTGGCAGGGCTGGGTTCCACCGCGGCCCGACACAGATCCGCTGCGCCCGTGAAGGAACGACGGGGGACGCGGGACGCACCAGGACGTTGGGGCATCCCCGGTTCACCGCAACGACTCCACACGCGCAGCGGCCGAAATTGGGGTCGTGCAGGAGCCCGAACCCTGCCAGCCTTGGGCCGCGCGACCGTCGCCCCATGCGGCGGATTGACCGTCCCGGGTGAAACGGTACTCATTTCCGTCATGAGGCATGCGACGGCGATGGGTTCGACGGCCCTGCATCGGTTCCCGGGCGGCGTGACGACTCGGCCGTCTTCCACGCCTTCGGAGACCCCGTCCGCATGATCCCCGTCATCGCCCTGACCCAGCTTGCCTTCATCTCGCTGGCCGTCGTGTTCGCCAAGATCCTGTTCCGTGCCGACGGCGCCGATGCCGCATCGGGCTTCGCCCTCTGGGTCCAGCAGCACGGCATGTGGCTGTTCCTGGTGCCTGTCGCGTGGGTGATCCTGGCCCGCGTCTGCGAGACTGTCCGCAGGGCGCCGCTGTCCCCTCCGGTGGCCCGGGCGATGGGCGTGACGCTCTCGGTGGCCGCCTTCGTCTTCCTCCTGGTGGTGACGGTCAACCGGCAGTGAGGTGATGCGTCCTTGACCGGGGGGATTCGCCGGGAACAGCCTTCGACCACCGTGGGGAAGGAGTCAGCAAAGCTCGTCCTTCAACCGCGGAGGCCTTCAACCCGGGCGCTCAGTCGCAGTTGCCGTTTCAAACTCGAATCCATTCCTCTCATGCCCAAAAACATCTCCTCGAAGGTCCGTCGCGGGGTCATCCGCGAGCTGGAGCCCGCTGGAACCCGCTTGATCCGTCCCGACCGCTTCAAGGCCGACCTGAAGCCGGGAAGCCTGCTCGAACTGCTCGGGGGCGGCCTGGCGGAGTTCGCCTTTGCTCCGATTGAAACCCTCACCCCGGCCCGGACGGCGGGCAAAGGGCGGACCAATGTCACGGTCATTGAGTCCACCATCCTCCAGGTGGACACCACGCCCCCGGCCCCGCCCTTCGCGAACTTTGACCTCACCCAGTCGCAGCGGAGACCGGCGATCCAGATGCACTTCGAGCCTTCGGCTTACGGCATGACTTCCCCCGCCACCTACATCATGGAGTTCATGATCGCCGTGGTGGGAACCGCCTCCTTCAACGTGGCGGCGGGTCCCCCGGGATTGAATGTGTCGGGCCTGGGAACGCGAAGCGTGAGCGGGAACGCACGCGTCTCGGTGGTGTTCCGGAAATAATGCAGAAGAAACCTATGAAAGTATGTCGCCAACTGACAAAGAAAAAATGATTCAAAAATACTCCATTGATTCATTCATCAGTATTACGCCTACAACCGAAACAGCTTCTATTATTAGAAA
>JAFLEG010000446.1 GCA_017302195.1 Verrucomicrobiota bacterium | reverse complement strand
GGCATTCCGTTACTATGTGGCTGCATTTGTTCGGTACATTCAGAGTGAGCATTCGTGCGGTGATCCTGGCGCGATCAACTGTTTCGCAAGTCTTTTGGAGCATCGTTCCGGGAAGCGGCGCGAGGTCGCGCCTATCGCCCGAGAATTGGCTGATGCGTGCCGTTACATACTTCAGCATTACGATAGATTTGGAGCTGACCCGAATATTTACGGCGACCTCCGACCGAGATACGATTCTTTGGTATCCAGACTACATGGAATTCATGTCGGCTAACTGCGCGCTCCAGCGAACCCGACGGGGGCGTCGCAGTTGCAAACGTTGCGTCTCGTGCGCCGGGTCGCTGAGGTTGGGTCGTTGGGCGTAAATGTATGACTCCTTACAGTTCAACCCGGTTGATGACCCACTACCTGATGTGGTCCATGGTGGGGAGTATTTATCTGGGGTGGCTTTCCCCCGTTCTCCTGGACGGCTTCACGATCTCCAGCCTCTGCGGCGTTCTCAGCATGGGCATTATCGTCACGTATGTTTTGACACGCATCTATAGTGACCGCTTTCGCATTGAAGACAGCATCGCCCGTTTCATCTTCCAGATCATGCCGTGAAGCCCAACCAGATCGCTCCACCGGAAGCGCCGCGGCCCGGTTCGAGTCCGAGTGCACTCGATAGTCGAGCGCTGGATTTCCTGCCAGCCCTCGGTGAGCTTGGGTCGTTCGGCGGCTAATCAGGCGTTCAAGCCAAACCAATATGATAAAACAGTACATCGTTGCCATACTTGCCAGCTTGCTTTTTGCGCAGGTTGGAATTGCCCAATCCACCGGCACCTTTACCGACTCACGCGATGGGCAAACGTATAAAACGGTCAGCTTTAAGAATCCCTTGACCGGCGCCACGGTGACCTGGATGGCCCAGAACCTGAACTACAAGGTGCAGGGGAGCTACAACTATGATGACAAGGAGAGCAATCGAAATGAGCTTGGCCTGCTTTACACCTGGGAAGCAGCGGCAAATGCCTGCCCCAAAGGCTGGCATTTGGCAACGGATGGCGAATGGACCACGCTGGTGACTCATTTTGGTTGAATGGACAAGGCCGGCGAAGCCCTGAAAAGCGTGAGCGGCTGGATCGAAGGCGGCAACGGCACCAACAGCAGCGGGTTTGACGCGCTTCCGGGAGGTATTCGCAGAAATGGGGGCTACGACGTCCTGGGTGTCATGGGTTTCTGGTGGTCGTCCACACCCTCCGATGAGGAGGGGAAAGCCTGGGGATGGAACCTGAGCTATGGGGGCCCCGGGGAAAAACCACTTAAAACAAAGGCATTCCGTTTCGCTGGCCCTGTTTCTCACGCGAAATCTGTTCGTTGCGTCCGGGATTGATCGTTGGATTCATCCAACGAAATCGCTTCACACGAACCACCGCTCCCCGTTTCGAGTTCGTGGGTGCCGGATGATCGGACGCTGGAGGTGAAAGGGACAGGGCATCCGTCCCCTTGCCACTCACCACCAATCGAGCGTTTACAAATGGTCAACCCAAGCGTTACGAGAAGTGGTTCTATAGCCGACTTGTCGCTCAATAAGACTTTCAGTTAGGCTACGGCAAGGGCATGCCAAATTACTACCAGACCAAGATTTGGCGGCTGCAGGTTCCGGATGGTTGGCAGGTGCAGGACGGTCCTGGTCAGGAGTTGGTGACTCTTTTCTGCCCAGAGGGAGTCGGCCTGCTCAAGATATTTACCGCCGGGGAGCACCCATCTGCTGCCGTGGGTGGCGACCGGCTGTCTGGTAGTCCTTTGCCTGCTTCAGCAATAGAGTCGCACCGTGGCACGAGTTTTAGTCGGACATGGATTCTGTCGTGCCGAGGTCAAAAAGTGTACGTCCGTTACACATGCGCAGCCGCCAATGCGGGTTTGGAGCGCGCACAGGTTGATGAGATTGTTCAGAGCATTTCAGAGAGTGATGACCACGTGACCTGACCCGGCAGCGGAATAGGTCGGGCGCGGAGGGCGTGAGATTGGAGCGGGCGGGGTGACGCGCTCGCTCTCTGGGGGGAGCAGGGCCTCAGGCGCCGCAGCACTTCTTGAACTTGCGTCCGCTGCCGCAGGGGCACGGGTCATTGCGTCCCGGGCGTTCCGGCGCGACGAAGGGTTTGGGGTCCGATGGGGGCGCAGACCTGGGTGAGACTTGGGGATCCGGGTCGGGATTGGGATTGTCCGGATCGTCATCCAGCCAACCGGTGATTTCCGCCAGGTCCCGGCGCTGGGAGTATTCGGGCTCCGACTCCTGGGCCGGAGGGGGCGGACCGGCTCGAAGGATCGCCCGAAAATCCCGGAGGTTCATCATCACGGGATCCACGCAGCCGTTTTGAATGGCGTGCTCCGCCCGGGGGCCGAACTCGTCCAGCGACTGTTGCAGGACGAGGCTGATGAGGCCGTACCATTCCAATCCATGGCGGCGGGGGGTGAGACCTCCATCGAAAAGGCCTCGAACCATTTCCAACAGGTCCGAGCGGTCGAGTTCCTTCCAGGTCACCAGGAGAGAGAGCGCTTCGAAGACCGCAGCCCGGTGCCCTTCGCTCGCCTGGACGTTCCTGGCCAGCGCGATCAGGCGCTCCGGAGCGCGTCGTAGCACCGAGGCCAGCAGCCAGGGGCCGGCGAACATGCGTGCCGGTCCAATCAATGCCTCGGCTGTGGCATCGTCGAGACCGTACAGACGTTCGAAGACGTCCGTGGCCTCCTCCGATCTCCAAGAGGCCAGCAGATGGAGGGCGTGAATTCCCAGGGCGCCGTCGTCCTCGGCGGCGGCGTCCGGTGTTTGAATCCAACGCTCCAGCTCCGCGAGGAGCCGTGGCGTGAGGGACTCCCGGCATTGGTCGGCGGCCGCCAGCGCCGGGCGGCGCATCGGATCGCCGGTAACGCTCAGGATCTCCTCAATGCGGTCGGGGGTCCACAGGGTCGCTTCGGATGCGGTCGCGGCCGGTTCGGCGGCCTCATGGAAGGCATCGGTGACGACGCGCAGCAGGACCCAGCCGGACCGGTGTTCGTGAATCCCGGCGTGGTGATGCTGCTGCAGCCATTCCGTCAGGGCCCATTGGAAAAGCCCCGGTTGTAGTGTGCTGATTCCCGGATGTGTTGGAGCATGTCCGGGAACCAATTGGGCGACCAGGACCCGCTGCAGGGTGTTCTCCAGTTCGTGACGCTGGATGCGGCGCGGCGGACCACCCGCCTCTCGGGTGTACACCTCCAGCAGTATGGCGGCCTGCCGCCGGAGCGACTCCTCCAGGCGGGGATCCGGCGGATCCAGCGAAGGCTCCCCGCCACCGCGGATGGACCCGACAATGACCGGAAGAAACTCCCGCAGGAACTCCACCACCTCGGGCTGCCCGGCGTGAAGCCGGTCCAGCAGACGCCCGGCGAGGCGCGGAGACAGGCATCGGATGGATTGGAACTGCCTCCGGGCGCGGCCCTCCTGAATGACGGTCATCGTGGTGCCATCCTCTTCCAGGACGCCGCGAGCGTGAAGCGTCTTCCTCCGCGCTTCCCCAAGCCCCGCGGCTGCGGTTTGCTCGGGGCGGTGAATCGCATCCGACTGCTTCCGGAACAGGTGGCGAACCAGATCGCCGCCGGCGAGGTGGTGGAGCGTCCGGCCAGCGTGGTGAAGGAACTGGTGGAGAACGCGCTCGATGCCGGGGCGGGGCGGATTGTGGTGGAGATCGGCGCCGGGGGGCGCAGCCTGATCCGCGTCACCGATGACGGCTTCGGCATGAGCCGGGATGACGCCCTGCTGTGTCTGGAGCGCCACGCCACCTCCAAGATCCAGCGCGCCGAGGACCTGGCAGCCATTGCGACGATGGGCTTCCGGGGCGAGGCGTTGCCGAGCATCGCCAGCGTGAGCCGGTTTTCTCTGACCACGCGGGAGCGGGGTGATGCCTCGGGGGAGGGAAGCCAGGTGCTGATCCACGGGGGCAAGATCCTTCAGGTGAAGGCGGCGGCGTCCCCAGAGGGCACGGCGGTCGAGGTGCGCCAGTTGTTCTTCAATCTTCCGGCGCGGCGGAAATTCCTGCGCAGCGAGGACACCGAGCGCGCCCACATCGCGCACTACCTCGCCCTGGTGGCGCTGGCCCATCCCCAGGTCGGACTCACCTTCCTCAGCGACGGTCGTCCCGTCTGGCAGCTCCCGCCGCTGCGCTGGCAGTCGCCCGCGGAGCGGTTTGCCGCGCTGCGGGAGCGCATGCTTCACTGGATCGGCCGGGAGGTGCCGTTGTTGGCGGTGGACTTTTCCGCCTCCGTGGAATCCCGGCCGGAATCCGAACCGCACCTCGATTCCCCGGATTCCAATGACGGTCTGGTGCTCGACGCCCCGGCGCCTCCGGCTGCGGCACCCGACCGCTCGCGCTTCCGCCTGTGGGGATTCCTCGGCGCGCCCGGGGTGTCGCGATCCTCGCGCGAGGAGCAGCACCTGTTCGTGAACCAGCGTCCGGTGGAGAACCGCGGACTCAACTTCGCCCTGCTCGAGGGCTATCACACCGCGCTGATGAAGGGGCGGTATCCGGTGTGCGGCCTGTTCCTCGATCTCGATCCCGCGGCGGTGGACGTGAACGTGCATCCGGCGAAGCGCGAGGTGCGCTTCCGCAGCGAGGGTGCCGTGCGGGGCTTTGTGATCCGCGCCGTGCTGCAGGCGCTGCGG
>JAFLEG010000445.1 GCA_017302195.1 Verrucomicrobiota bacterium | reverse complement strand
ATCCCCCCTTCGGCTGCTCCTGCTCGCGATGGCGGTCGGAGCGGCCCCCGTGGCAGGGGCGGCTCGTCCCATGAATATGATGGTGCTCCTCGCCGATGATCTCGGCCAGCGGGATCTTGGATGCTACGGCAGCCCATTCTACGAGACGCCCCATCTCGACCGCCTGGCGCGCGAGTCGGCCCGTTTCACCGATGCCTATGCCGCCTGCCCCGTCTGCTCGCCCACGCGGGCCAGCCTGCTCACCGGACTCTGGCCCCAGCGCACCGGCATCACGGACTACATCGGGGCGCCCGCCACCCCGGAATCCTGGACCCGCAACACCCGGTCGCTCCCGGCTCCCTACGCCGACCGGCTGGATCCGGACCTTCCCAATCTGGCGCGGCACCTGAAGTCCGCGGGATACACCAACTTCTTCGCGGGGAAATGGCACCTGGGTCCGGAGGGCTGGTGGCCGGAGCACCAGGGTTTTGATGTGAACCGCGGCGGCACGGACCGGGGCGGACCCTATGGCGGCAGGCATTATTTTTCGCCCTACGGCAACCCCCGCCTCCTGGACGGTCCCGCGGGAGAACACCTGCCCGACCGCCTCGCCACAGAAACGGCCGCCTTCATCGCCGCCAACGCCCGGGTGCCCTTCCTGGCCTATCTTGCCTTCTACGATGTCCACACCCCGCTCATGGCCCGCGAGGATCTCCGAGCCAAGTACCAGGCCAAGCGGGAGCGGTTGGGACTCGTCGAACGCTGGGGACGCGAGGAACCCCGGGACGTCCGGCTCTCGCAGGACCACGTGGTGTACGCGGCGATGGTCGAGGCGATGGACGCCGCCGTCGGACGTGTCCTGGCGGCCCTCGATGCCCACGGACTTCGGGAGTCCACGGTCGTGGTCTTTACCAGCGACAACGGCGGGCTCTCCACCAGCGAGGGATGGCCGACCTCCAACGCGCCGCTGCGGGCGGGCAAGGGCTGGCTGTATGAAGGCGGGATCCGCGTGCCCCTGCTGCTCCGCTGGCAGGGTGTCACCCGGCCCGGCAGCGTGATCCACACGCCGGTGAGCAGTCCGGATCTCCTGCCCACCCTGCTGGAAGCCGCCGGCATTCCCTCCACGGCGGGCTCCCGATGCGATGGCCTCAGCCTCGGGCCGCTCCTGCGAGGCGATTCCCTTCCGGAACGATCCCTCTTCTGGCATTACCCGCATTACGGCAACCAAGGCGGCGCACCGGCCGCGGCGATCCGCCGCGGTGACTGGAAGTTGATCGAGTGGCTGGAGGAGGGACGCGTGGAACTCTTCCACCTCGGCCGCGATCTCTCCGAGCAATCCGACCTCGCCGGCACCGAGGCTGAACGGGTCCGGTCCCTGCGGAATGAACTGCACGCTTGGCAATGGGACGTCGGCGCGCGCGCGCCCCGTCCCAACCCCCGCCATGATCCGTCAAAGCCGGACGGCCGCGAGTCGCGCAGACCGTGAGCCGAGGCTCGGGCGAATCGCAGCAGCAAGGAGAACGTCTTCCAGGGGCCTCAGTATCCCTTCGACCCGCGTCGGGACGTGGTCCCCACACGGGTGTTCTTCGACAGGAAGCTCAAGCCGGCCGTCAGCGCCGCATCCAGGACCCCGGCTCGTTGACACTTTCCACGGCGGTTCGCATGTTGGTGCCGATGAACTTCGACATCTCGGATCTCCTGTCGAAATGGGACTACAAGCCCGGCCAGGTGGTGGCCCGGCGGTTTCCCGGAAACGACGGCCGGGAAAAGGTCCAACTGCGCGTGGACCTCGGAGTGCTGCAGATGAACGCCGAGGGGCGTCCCGACGGACGGCGTCCGATGGCCCATGACTCCTGGCACGACTTCCAGGCGGATCGCCTGCGCAAGCACGTCGAGGCGCAGGGCAACGACGAGGATTTCGAGCTCGATGCCGACGCCTGTGCCAAGCTGCAGCAGGAATGCATCCAGTACCATCACCGCTACATCTGCTTCTTCCAGTTGGAGGACTTCGCCGCGGTGGAGCGGGACTGCGAGCGGAACCTGCGGGTCTTCGAGTTCGTGGCCGAGTACGCGGGCTCGGACGAGCTGGCCTGGTCGCTCCTGCAGTTCGTCCCGCAGCTCCTCATGATGCGCACCCGGGCCCGGGGCACCGCGCTGGTGCGGCGCAAGAAGCATGCGGACGCCTGTGCGGCGATCGAGGAGGGCCTGGAGGAGCTGGAGGCCTTCTACCGGGAGAACGGCCGCGAGGACCTGCTGGCCAACAGCGGCGAGATCGCGTCGCTGCGCACCTGGCTGGAGGAGATCGGCAGCCGGCGCCCGCTGACCGAGTTTGAGAAGCTGCAGCAGGCCCTCGACGAGGCCATCCGCAGCGAGGACTACGAACGGGCGGCCACCGTCCGCGACCAGATCCGCAAGCTTCAGGCGTCGGAATCCTGAGACCCCCGGGATGCCGGCATCCGCCGGCCCCGCCCTTTCCCATGACCCTCCAGGAAACGCTCACGGCCGAGCTCAAGGCCGCCATGCTGTCCCGCAATGCCGACCGCACCGCCACGCTGCGGCTGATCAAGTCGGCGCTCGGCTATGCGATGATCGAGAAGAAGACCGAGCAGCTCCCCGACCCCGAGGTTCTGGTCGTGCTGCAGCGTGAGGCGAAGAAGCGCCGGGACGCCCGGGAGGAGTATGAGCGCGGGGGGCGTCCGGAGCTGGCCGCCCAGGAGGCTGCTGAACTCGCGATCATCGAGGAGTTCCTGCCCAAGGCCCTTTCCGAGGCGGAGCTGGAGTCCCTGGTGAGGGCGGTCCTGGCCGAGACCGGGGTCACCAGCAAGAAGGAGATGGGCGTGGTGATGAAGGCCGCCCAGGCCCGGGCGGGCGGACGCGCGGACGGACGGCTGCTGAGCGGCGTGGTCAGCCGGCTGCTGGGGTGAGGTCCCTCTGAACGAAGCCGCACCAGCTCCCGGCGTCTCCGCCCCGCGCGCGCTCTGGGAGATCGTGCGCTTTCTCGGACGCCGCCCCTGGGCCGTGGCGGCGTCCGTGGGCCTGCTGCTGGTCAACATCGGGATCGAGCTCTACCTGCCGCAGATCCCGGGCAACGCCATCACCGCCCTGGGACTGCCCGAGCCGCCCGCCGGGTTCTCGCTCGGCCGTTCGGTCGTGCTGCTGATGGCCCTGGTCAGCCTGCGTGCGGTGCTCGGTCTCTTCCTCGGACCGCTGCGCAACCGCACCGCCCAGCGCACGCTGGGAGACATCCGCTCCGCGGTCTATGACGCCCTGCAGCGCCGCCATTTTTCCTGGCATGACAACGCCCGGACCGGGGAGCTGATCTCCCGGGCCAGCACGGATGTGGGGCGGCTCCAGGAGTTCGTCTTCGTCTGCCTGCTGTTCAGCGTGGATGTGGCGGCCGGTGTGATCGGCACGGTGGTGCTGGTGTTCCTGCTCAGCCCGCTGCTGGGCTGGCTCACCCTCGCCGCGCTGCTGCCCACCGTGGGCGCGATGGCGTTCTTCGCCGTGCGGCTGCAACCCCGCTGGCGCCGTGTCCACGACCGCCACGGGGCCATGAGCACGGTGATCCAGGAGAACATCGCCGGCGTGCGGGTGGTGAAGGCCTTTGCCCGCGAGTCCGCCCAGATCACGCGCTTCCGGGAGCGCCGCGACGACTACCTGCGCGAGCTGCTGGACGCGGTCAACTACTGGGCGGCGCGCGTGCCCTTCGCCCAGTTCGTCTTCGGACTCGGCGTGCCGCTGGTCCTGTGGGCCGGCGGACGCCAGGTCATCGCCGGAGAGCTGTCCTTGGGCGATCTGGCGAAGGCGCTGTTCTACCTCATCGCCCTGGGTGGACGCATCGGCGTCATCGGCCAGGTGACCAACATCGTCCAGAACGCCAGCTCCGCCGCCCAGCGCATCCATGAAATTCTGCGGCCGGCCGGCTCCGTGGCGGCTTCGGGGAGCGCGGGCGTACCGCCAGCGAAACCCGGAGTCCCCGCTGGGTCGAGGTCGCGCGTTTCGGGAGCATCAGTCCACGAGGTTCCGGGCGGGACGCCCGGAACGCCACGCGAGACGCGCGGGCTCCCCGGGGAATTGAACGCATGCCGCGTTCCACTCCCGGGGTCCCCGCCGGATTCTTCGGGCGCTGCAACAGCCGCTTCCACCGCCACGGGCTCCATTCGATTCGACTCCGTGTCCTTCCGCTATCCGCGCCGGCCGTCGCTGGACCTGCGCACGGAGGGGGCCGTATCGCCGCCCGCGGAGCGGCCTAACGAAGCCCGGCCGTGGGCGCTGGAGGCGGTGTCATTCGAGATCCGGTCCGGCGAAACGGTGGCGGTGGCGGGGCCCACCGGCGCCGGGAAGTCGAGCCTGCTGGCGCTGATCCCGCGGTTTTACGATCCGGATGCGGGCGTGGTGCGGGTGGACGGACTGGACGTCCGCACCCTCGAACGACGGGTCCTGCGCCGGCGCATGGCCATCGTGTTCCAGGAGACCTTTCTCTTCAGCGCCTCGGTGGCTGACAACATCGCCTTCGGACGCCCGGACGCCGGACGCGACGCCATCGTCCGCGCCGCAGAGTCGGCCCGGGCCGACGGATTCATCCGCGAGCTGGCGCAGGGCTACGAGACCATTGTGGGCGAACGCGGGGTGTCGCTCAGCGGCGGCCAGCGCCAGCGTCTGGCGCTGGCCCGCGCGCTGCTCATGGATCCGGAGATCC
>JAFLEG010000444.1 GCA_017302195.1 Verrucomicrobiota bacterium | reverse complement strand
GCGACAGCCGGACCCTCGTTTCCGCCGGAGTTCGCGGGGTCCGCTTCTGGGACACGGCCACCGGCCAGCCCCGCCCCGGCCTGCCCCCCCTCGCCGGAGAGGAAGCGACCGTGGCCGGCAACCTGGTGGTCTCGTCCCCCAATCATCCGTTCTTCCGCACCGCCATTCCGGAACCCCTCTGGCGCCTGGATCTGTCCACCGGCGAGAGGCGGCGTTTGGACATCCGCGGATGGCATCCCAGCCTCTCACCCGACGGCCGTCGCCTGGCGGTGATGGACGCCGACCAGAGCATTCAACTGTTCGACATGGCAACCGGGCAGAGGTTGTTCACCGTGGCGACGAACCTGCTGTGCTTTCATCTCCGGTTCTCCCCGGATGGAGGCCGTCTCGCCAGTTCCGGACAGAACACCGTTGCCCGGGTCTGGGACCTGGAGCGCCCGGGTTCCGCCCCGTCGCTTTTCCCAAGTTCCCACAATGTCTGGGACGCCGTCTTCTCACCCGACGGGTCCACGCTCATCACCGCCACCTCGCATCAGCAACTCGAACTGTGGACTGTCTCCACTGGAGAACGCCTGCGGGCGCTGGCCGGGCATACCAACGAAGTCTGGAGCGTGGCGGCCACGCCGGATGGACGGTACCTGATCTCCGGCGGCAAGGACCGGACCGTCCGGCTCTGGCCGGCGGCAGTCCCGCCGGCCCCGCCCCCCCTTCCGTCGTGGCGTCATTTCAAGCCCGGGCTTTCCCCGGACGGTGGCCGGCTGCTGACCTACCACCAAACCAACTGGATTGGGGCTGCCACCGTGTGGCAGCTCGGTGAGGTTCCCGACAGCGGCCACCGGGCCGCGGCGCCCTCCCGGGTCGGCGTTCTCGGCGGCTACCCGCGAGGATTTGCTCCGGACGCTTCCAGTGTCCTCTTTTTCCAGGATCAACCGCCCGCCCTTGAGTGGCGGGACCCCGGGACGGGTGCCGTGGTCCGGACCGTCGCACTGGCCGGGGCGCCCACCCACCTGTTCGCCGGCGAATTCGTTCTCTCAGGAAATGCGGGCGCTTTCATCTGTCCGGATGAAGGGGGAACCTTTCATCGCTGGTCCACCACCGACGGACAGCGGCTGGGTGAATGGCGGGAACCCGAACTGGCCGAGCGTATCCGGATGGCCTTTGCCGGATCGCAGCGGCCCAACCGGGTGTTGCGCGGAATTGCCGCCAGTCAGACCGGACGCTGGCTGGCGCTCGGGCCCTTCGGGATGGACGGCGGTTACCTGGTGGACATGGAGCAGGGCACCAGTGTCCGCCTGCGGGGACATCACGACGACATTGCCGCCCTGGCGTTCAGCCGGGAGGACCGGCTTCTTGCCACTGGCAGCGTGGATGGAACCATCCGGCTTTGGGAGGTTCCCGGCGGGCGTTGCGTGGGCGAGCTGCCCGGGCATCTGGAGTCCGTCGAAGCGGTGGCCTTCACGCCCGACGGCCGGACCCTGGCCTCGGTCAACCCCGGGATCGAGATCACCTTCTGGCATCTGCCCACCCGGCGGGAACTCGCCCGGCTCGCCCATCCGGATGTCGGAAATCACCTCCTGTTTTCGCCCGACGGACGGCGCCTGATCCTGGGACTGACTGCCGGTGGGCTGGACACCACCACCGACCGCATCGAAATCTGGGATGCCCCGTGAGCCGAGCGGACTGATCTCTCCACTTTTCTCGTAATCCCTTGCGCCCGCTTCTGTGGTAGCGATTGATGCGACGTCGTCATGCCTGGCTGTTGGTCGGACTTCTGGGGCTGCCCAGTCTCCCTCGATTGGACGCCGCCGACTGCATGAAGTGGGTCCTGCGCACCGATGTCGGGGGTCCCGGCCTGCAGACCCGGCATTGCATGACCTACAATGCGGACCGTCAGCGCGTCGTGCTCTTCACCTCCGACGACGCCTCCGATCTCTGGGAGTATGACGGCGTCCGGTGGGATCGCGTCTTCGTGGTCGGCCCCCGCCCCTCGGCACGCCTGGACTCCGCCATCACCTACGACCGGCGCCGCCAGGAACTGGTGCTGGTGGGCGGATTTGGCCGGGCCGAGCAGACGCAGCTTGCCGACACCTGGACCTGTGTGATCACCACCGATGCCACGGGCAATGTGACCGGCGCCTGGACCCGGCGGGAGGATTTCCCGGATTATGCCACACCGGATCCGGAGGACCCGGAGATTCAGAAGGGGGAGTCCGGCGCGCGTGCGGAGCATTCGCTCGTTTATGACGTCCAGAACGGCGTGGTGCGGCTGTTTGGAGGCAAGGCCCGGATCGTCCGGGGCGAGCGGTGGCAGAATCCCTACAACCGGGAAAACTACTCGGCCGGCAGCGGCGTCTGGACCGGAACGGCGTGGGTGGACCGCCGCTGGACCGATCCCCGCTCCATGATCACCCCGGATCCCGACAGTCCGCCCACCGGGGGCCGGGTGCTGTTCCGGCACGAACTGGGACGGAAACAGATCGCCGCTTCCTATGATCTGCAGCGCGGACGGATCATCACCTACGGCGGGCTCCGGCAGATCTACCAACGGCGCCGTCTGGACACCACGCTCCCCAACGAGGACGACGAGGCCTACATCGAAAGCCTGCCCCACCTGCAGTATCTTTCCGAGACGGATGGTTTCCCCAGCACCTCGCGGCGCATCCTGTCGCACGCGGCATCGCGTTGCGGCCAGTCGGACCTGAGCCGGGTGTACGGGGCTCAATTGGTGCACGACCTCCGGCGGGACCGCTATGTGGCCTTCGGCGGGGGATTTGCCACCGGAGACCCACGGGGAGGCGCGCCCTGCGCCCGCTTCGCCGGCGTGAATACGTCCGAGTTCCAGGGCGAGGTCCTGTCGCCCCGCGACAACTTCATCGAGTGGGATCCGAACCTTCCCCGGGAGACCGAGACCTTCAATCACCAGCTTCCCGACTTTGACGAGTACGACGAAGGCATTCCGGACGCCCCCACCGCCCGCATGGATCACCGGATGGTCTATGACGAGCGTCGCGGGGTGACCGTGGTGTACGGCGGATGGGATGCGACGCCGGGAAGCCTGAACACCATGCCCCGGGAAACCTGGGAGTACTCTCCCGCGCTGCTGGATTTTCTCGAACAACCGGCGGCCCTGAGCGAGACCTGCCTGGGAGACACCCTCACCCTGAGCGTGATCCCTCTGGCGGCCGGCAATCCCGAGATCCAGTGGTACAAGGGAACCCATCGGATCGAAGGCGCCACCAACCGGACCCTGACCCTGACCGCCCTCACCCGCGCGGATGCGGGCACCTATGGCTGCGACCTGATGGACCCCTGTCGCAACCGCGTCAGCAGCCGCGCCGCCGTGGTGCGCGTCGGAGGCCCGCCGGTGATCACGGCGGAACCCGCAGCCGCCCATGTCTGCCCCGGTGAAACCGCCGAAACCCAGTTCCTCTTCGACTCCGACTATCCTGCCACCATCGAATGGTTCCAGGTTCCGGTCGCTCCCGATGGCAACGCCTCGGTCGCGCATTCCGGCGTCATTCCAGGGGCCGACAGCAACCGGTTGCGCTTGCCATCCCTGTCGCCCGCCGACAACGGCTTCTACCGCGCCCGGGTCTCCAACCGCTGCGGCATCGCCTGGACCCAGCCGGTCGAGATCACCGCCGGTGTCTGGCTCCGGGTCGAGCCCCGCGACACCACCAACACCATCTGCGACGCCACCTCGCTGAATCTCCTAGCCTCGGGCAGGGGCGCGATCTCCTACCGCTGGCGCCGCAACGGAGAACCGCTGACCAACTCCACCCGCATCCTGCGGACCGACTCCACCCCGCTGATGATCCAGCGGATGCACTATCTCGATGACGCCTCCTACGACTGCGTGGTCAGCGACGCCTGTCACTCGGTGACCTCCCGGGTCGCCCGCCTGGTCGCCCTGCCGAATCCGACGTTCGTCTTCACCGATTCCGGGGGGCCGATGGGACGGTCGCACCATCAGATGGCGTTTGATTCCCGGCGCGGTCAGACCGTGCTCTTTGGTGGACTGATCGAAACCAATGCCATTTCCGAAGCCTACCGGAACGACACCTGGGAATACGATGGCACCCGTTGGACCCAGAAATTCCCCGCCAATGCTCCGTCGCGTCGGATCAACTTCGGCATGGCATTCGACCGGGATCGCGGTCGAATGGTCCTCTTTGGGGGCGCCACCAACAACCTGTTCCACGGGAATCAGCACAACGACGAGACATGGGAGTACGACGGCACCAACTGGACCCAGCGATTCCCCGCCCATTCCCCGGCCGCCCGCGTCCATCCCGCCCTCTTCTACGATCCGGTGAACCGGGTGACGACCCTGTACGGCGGGGACACCACGCTGCCCAATCCCCGCGCCGGTGACATCTGGGTCTGGGATGGCACCGACTGGACCCAGCGCATCGTCACCGGTGACCGCCCCCTGTTCGGCGGGGTGTACGGAAGTCCCGTCCGCCCGCAGATGGCGTGGGACGTGGCTCGCGGCTATGCCGTCCTGCCGCCCACCGTGGACAATGAATCCGGCAGTCCGCTGCGGGTGACCTGGACCTGGGATGGCGCGGGCTGGACCCGGCGTCCCTACGTCTTCCAGGGATTTGAGATCACCCCGCCCCAGGCCGGCAGCGGCGGGGGGATCGCCTATGACACCTATCGGCGCGAGGTCATCTACTGGGGC
>JAFLEG010000443.1 GCA_017302195.1 Verrucomicrobiota bacterium | reverse complement strand
GGACGGAGGGCCATTATCGCCGACGCCGGCGCCGTGGTCCGCGAAGTCTTCGCCGCCTCCGAAAATCTCATCAACGACATCCGGCCACCGCCCGAACAACTCCTGCCATGACCCATTCCACGCCCGTGCCGCCGGTTGGGGATCCGGTGTATCCCGACGCCTACTACGAACGACTCGCCGAACTCCTCGGGGACGAGAAGGCCGCCTGGGCCCGGCTGCCCTACGCGGAACGCATGAAGGAACTCGAATGGCTGCACGCCCATTTCAACACCCCGGACGATCTGGCGGAGTGTCCGCCCGAACTGGATGGCGGTGTCGGGAATCCATAGCCGGCTTGGGTAGCCAGGCCCTCGCGAGCCACCGGCCGTCCGCCAGACTTCATTTGCCCGGGCACCCCGGACCGGGAAGGTTCGGCCGGTGACGGTATCCGAAGACACCCGGGTGGCCATTCCAGCCCGGTCCGAGCGACAGGCCATGGACTGGTCCCTGGTGCTCGTGAGCCAGGGCATCGGGGTGACCCTGGACCGGGAGCCGCTCGGCGGCTGGTGCCTGCGGGTGGAGTCCTCGGATGAATCGCGGGCGCAGGCAGCCATCCGCCAGTATCAGCAGGAGAATCGCGGGTTCGACTGGCACCGGGAGATTCCCGGCTCCGATCTGCTCTTTGACGGACGCGTGCTGTTTTGGGCGCTGGCGGCCTCGCTGGTGTTCCTGGTCCAGGAGGACTTTGCTGGAGGACTGTTCGACACCCGGGCCGTGCGGCAGGGCGAATGGTGGCGGGCCGTCACCGCGGTCTGGCTGCACAAGGATTTCGGCCATCTGGCATCCAACGTGGCTCTCGGTGTCGTGTTCCTCGGCCTGGCCATGGCCCGGTTTGGGGCCGGCATCGCACTGCTCGGATCGCTCGCCGCCGGCGCGCTGGCCAACGCGGCCGCGATGCTGCTGCGTTCGACCCCCTATGTGGGACTCGGCGCTTCCGGGATGGTCATGGGCGCCCTGGGCATGATCGCCGCACAGTCCCTCCCGCTCTGGAACAACGGCCGCCGCGGCACCCGCCTGATCCTCGCCGGCATGGGCGCGGGGGTGCTGGTATTCATCATGACCGGCACCCGCGAGGAATCCGACGTCCTGGCGCATCTGGGCGGGTTTGTCTTCGGTCTGGTCTTCGGCGGATTGGCGGCGCTGGTTCCCGACCGGATCCGATCCCGGTGCAGCCCGGCCGCCGTCGGGATCTTCCTGATCCTGACCCTCGGCTCCCTCGCGGCGACACTGCGGTGGAACAGATGACGGAGGCGTGGGGGGCCATCCGGAGATGCCTCACACGGAAGACACAGAGGAAACCCATTCTTGGTAGGGCTGTGTTCCACCGCGGCCCCAATTGAATCCGCTGCGCCTGTGGACACACCACAGGGATCGCGGGAAGCGCCATGACGTGACCCGGACTGTCCCTCGGCCATTGGTGATCTGCCATTCCCGGAGTTGGGAACGGATAGCCAATGGCAGATAGCCGATCCCACGGTTCCCCGAAGCGAATGCGCAAGACAGGCCGAGGAAATTGGGGTCGTGCGAAAGCCCGAGCCATAGGGTTTACCAAGGAGTGGCCGATTCCGTCATCTGCGTCCTTTGTGCCCTTCGCATGAGTCTCCTTCCCATCGGACGCCCCCAGCCGGCAACCCAGGGATGCACGCCGCTCCCACAGGGAACGGCGCTGACCTTGACGACCGGGACGCACTTCGTACTTTGCCGCACCTTGAAGACTGATTCCGGGGAAGCGCTCTCGTCCGAGGCCGCAGACCTGTCCGACCTTCGCCACCTGAAGCACTTCGCCCCGTCCGGGCGCGGCCCCTGGGCCGGGGTGTCCGATGCCGAGTGGAACGACTGGCACTGGCAGCTCCGGAACCGGGTCACGGAGGTCGCCCAACTGGAGCGTCTGCTGCCGACCCTCACCGCGGAGGAACGCGCCGGGGCAATCCTTGCCGGACAGTCGAAGCTCGCCCTGGCCATCACCCCGCATTTCTTCAATCTCATGGATCCGGGAGATCCGGATTGCCCGATCCGGCGCCAGGTCATTCCGCGCGTCGAGGAGACCCGCACCGCGCCGTGGGAGATGGCTGATCCGGTCGGCGAAGATGGTCATTCGCCGGTGCCGGGACTGGTGCACCGGTATCCGGACCGCGTGCTGATGCTGGTCACCGACCGCTGCGCCGCCTACTGCCGCTACTGCACCCGGTCCCGGCTGGTGAGCAATGCCAGCGGCTACGATTTCCATCCGGACTTCGAGCGCCAGATCGCCTATGTGGCGGCGCATCCGGAGATCCGGGACGTGCTGCTCAGCGGTGGCGACCCCCTGCTCCTCAGCGATGACAAGCTGGATCATCTTCTGGGGCGCCTCCGGGCGATTCCCCATGTCGAGTTTCTCCGCATCGGCAGCCGGATCCCGATCTTCCTGCCCCAGCGCATCACCCCCGCGCTCTGCGAACGTCTCCGGCGTCATCATCCCCTGTTTGTCAGCGTCCACACCAACCACCCGCGCGAACTCACCACCGAGGTGCGGGATGCCCTCGGCCGGCTGGCGGACGCCGGCATTCCGCTGGGCAACCAGTCGGTGCTGCTCCGCCACGTCAACGACACCCCGGAAGTGATGCGCGCACTGGTGCAGAAACTCCTGATGTGCCGGGTGCGTCCCTACTACCTCTACCAGTGCGACCTCATCCAGGGCTCGTCCCATCTCCGCGCCAGCGTGCGTCAGGGGTTGAAGGTGATGGAAAGCCTGCGGGGACACACCACCGGCTACGCGGTGCCGCAGTACGTGATTGATGCCCCCGGCGGCGGCGGCAAGGTGCCGGTGAACCCGGAGTACGTGCTGAGCCGGAACCACGACCGGGTGGTCATCCGGAACTATGAAGGCCGGGTGTACGAGTATCCCGAGGCGGCCGATGGCACCCCCATCGTCCTCGGCGATGCGGAACACCGCCCGACCCTGGGCTTTGTGGATCCCCAGCCGCCCTCCCCGGCCTCACGACAGTCCCGGTACTATCCCAAGTTTGCCTGACCCGCTCCGCGCGGCGCCGAGGGAACAGATTCCCTTTGCCCGCGGATCGGTCATCCTGAGGGCGTCGTTCGTTCCGGATGCCGACGCTTCATCTCTATCTCCTGCGGCAGACGCTGGCCACCTGCCTGCTGACGGTGGCCACGTTCACCCTGGTCCTGCTGCTGGGCAACGTGCTCAAGCAGGTCTTTGACCTGATCGCGGTGGGCGTGCTGACGCCAGGATCGGCGCTGCAGGCGATCCTGCTCCTGATCCCGTTCGCGCTGTCCTTTGCCCTCCCCATCGGAATGCTCACCGCCTCGCTGCTGACCTTCAGCCGCCTGAGCGTGGATCAGGAGCTCACCGCCATCCGGGCGGGGGGCATCAGCCTGGTGGCGGCGATCACGCCCGTGCTGGTGCTGGCGGCGGTGCTCACCGGAGTCAGCGCCACCCTGAACATGGTGGTGGCCCCTCGGTGCCGGGTGGCCTTCAACGACCTGGTGGACGGCCTCCTGCGCCGCAATCCCACCTCATTCATCAGCGAGGGACGCTACGTCTCCCTCGGCAATCTCACGCTGTATGCCCAGGAAGTCCGCGGCAACGTGCTCAAGGATCTGCTGATCTACGGCACGACCAATGCCGTGGAAAACGGCGTGACCAACCGGGTCCGAAATCTCGACGCCTGGGCCCCCTCCGCCGAGGTGCTGGTCGGCACCAACGGATACCCCGAGGAAATCCTGCTGCGGGACCTGCTCGGGCTGCAGTTCATGGACGGCGAATGGCGGTCCGGCTATTTCGCGGAACACCGGGTACCCATCCGCGGTCTGCAGCCGTCCGACCGCCGCAAGCCCAAGCTCAGCGTGATGACCTTCGCCCAATTGCGGGAGGAACTGGCGTTGCGGCGGTCCCAGGGCGCGCCGGACGGGCCGGTGCTGGTGCACCTGCACAAGCAGGTGGCCTTTGCCTTCGCCTGTCTGGCCTTCCCCCTGGTGGGCATCCCGCTGGGCATCCGCATGCACCGCCGCGAGACCAACATCGGCGTGGCGGTGGCCCTGCTGCTCCTGGCCCTCTACTACAGCTTCGTCATCCTGGGCCATGCCTTTGAGACCCGGGCGCAGTATCATCCCCACCTCTTCTTCTGGATTCCCAACATCGCCTTCCAGGTCATCGGCATGACCCTGATCTGGCGCGCCAACCGGGGGTAGGTCCGCCGCTTGTTTCCGGACAGCCGCCCGCTACGATGGGCCCGTGCCGCCACTGGACATGCCGCTCCCCGGAACGGAGGTGCGTCCCGAGACCGGCTCGCAGGAAACCCGCGAGCCTGGGTTTCTGGTCGTGTGCTGGAACGATCCCGTCAACCACATGACCTACGTGACGCATGTGTTCCAGTCGGTCTTCGGATGGGACCGGCCGAAGGCGGAGAAGCACATGATGGAAGTGCACGAGCAGGGCAGGAGCGTGCTGACCCGGGACAGCTTCGAAAAAGCGGAGTTCTTCGTGCACCAACTGCAGAAGTACTCCCTCCAGGCGACGCTGGAGCCGGACGCCCCCTGAGTCGCACGACATCCACGCCCCCAGGTGAAGCTCGTTTCCCGCGAACCTGATGCGCTGGTGGTCCGGCTGGACTCCCGGGAGTACGACGCCCTCCGCGCCGCGCTCGCCCT
>JAFLEG010000442.1 GCA_017302195.1 Verrucomicrobiota bacterium | reverse complement strand
CTTCGGTTCCAGTGAGGTGGCCAGCCAGGCCACCGACCGGATTTCGATCCAGGTCACGCGGCGGATTTCCCGCGGCAAGAAGGCGGATGAGGAGGCTTTCCTGCGCGACCAGCCGGTGACCATCTCCCAGGAAGGCGACACGGTGACCGTCCGCTCCAAGGCGACCACCAAGGGTCCCTGGTCGTGGAAGGGGCGGCAGCAGATTGCGGGAAAGTATGTCATCACGCTTCCGGCAAAGTTCGATGTGCGGCTCAAGACGGCGGGAGGCGGGATTGAGGTCCGGGACGTGGACGGCGAGGTGAAGCTCGACACCAGCGGCGGCGATCTCCGGGTCCAGGGCGGGGGCGGTTCGCTGGTGGGACACACCTCGGGCGGTTCGGTGGCCGTGAAGTCCTTTCAGGGACCCGTGCAGGTCAACACCAGCGGCGGCAGCGTCCGCCTGGACGACGTCACCGGCGCGGTGGATGGCTCGACCTCCGGCGGGTCCGTCTCAGCCTCCCTCGCCACGGTGGCCGAGCCGGTCAAACTCTCCACCTCCGGCGGCGCCGTAACCCTGCGGGTGCCGTCCGGGGCGGCCTTTGACCTCGACGCCTCGACCTCCGGCGGCAGCGTGGGATGCGATCTGCCGGTGACCGTCACCGGCAAGCGTTCCGGCAGCCGGCTCCAGGGTCCGGTGAACGGCGGCGGCAAGCCCGTGGTGCTGCGCTCCAGCGGCGGCGATGTGCGGGTGAAGACGATCTAGTTCAGGTGCGCCGCCGACCACGGACGGTCTCCCCTCCTGAAAACTGAAATCTGAAAACCATCCCATGTCGGCCCTCCGCCTTGTCCTCCGCCACCTGCTGAAGCATCTCGGGTTCACCGACCTGCCAGCACTGGCGCCCGCCCGCTCCCGAGTCCGGTCCGGTTGGACGAACCCGCCGCATCCGGGAATGAAAAGGGTCAGACCCCGGAATCCTCACACGCGATGAGACTCAGAGAACGTCCACTCTCCGCCGGCATCACCGCCCTGTTTCTGGTTGTCGCCGCGCTATCGGCACCGGTCTGTCCATGAACGACCTCAAATTCGCCCTGCGGCAGTTGTGGAAGGATCCGGGCTTCACCGCCGTGGCGGTGCTGACGCTGGTTCTCGGCATGGGGGCGAATACCACCTTCTTCAGCGTGCTTCAGGGCGTGGTGTTGCGGAGCCCGCCGTATCCCGACGCCCGCCGGCTGGTCGAGATACGCAACCGGTTTGGCAGGGACGCCGCCAACGACGGGCGGCTCTCGCTGGCAGAACTGTTCGACTACCGCGAGCGCCAGCGCAGCCTGGTCGGCATCGGCGCCTTCATCAGCGGCCGGGCCACGCTGACTTCGGATCAGGGCGCCGACCGGGTTCAGTGGACCCGCATCACCGCCAATCTGTTCCCGATCCTCGGAGTGGAGCCGGCGCGCGGACGGGGCCTCACGGAGGCCGACGAGCGCGCGGGTGAGGATTCCAAGGTCCTGGTGAGTCATGAATTCTGGCAGGCGAATCTCGGCGGCGCGACGGAGGTCCTGGGCCGGAGCATTCACCTCAATGGCACCGCGCACACCATCATCGGAGTGATGCCCGCCGGGTTCGCCTATCCGGACCCGGGGATCGCCTTCTGGAAGCCGCTGGATCTCAGCCGGCGGGGCAGGGCCGACCGGGAGGATCATTCATTGCAGGCGATCGGGCGTCTGGCGCCCGGGGTCTCCATGGCGCGGGCGCGGGTGGACCTGGAGAGGGTTGGCCGGCAGTTGCAGGCGGACCTGCCCGGGGACTATCCCGGCGACGCACGGTGGCACATCGGCTTCGAGTCGCTGCGGGTGAGCCAGTACGGGCACATGAGCGCCCCGCTGGGGCTGCTCTCGATCGCGGCGGCGGCCGTGCTGCTGATCGCCTGCGTCAATGTGTCGGTCATGTTCCTGCTGCGGGCGGCGACACGGAGGCGCGAGATGCAGATCCGGATGGCGCTGGGCGCCGCCCGGCGTCACCTCGTCCGGCAGTTGCTGGTCGAGAGCGCCCTGGTCTGTGCCCTGGGGGCGCTCGGGGGCCTGGCGCTGGCCGCCCTGGGATTGGAGGCGCTCAAGGCCTTCTCGCCCGATCAGATTCCCCGCCTGCAGGAAGTCGGGCTCAACGGCGTGGTCGCGGCCTTCACCGGAGGGGTGTTGCTGCTGGTCACCGTCGTCGTCGGTCTGGCGCCCGCCGCCTCGGTGCTGAAGCTCGGGACCGATCACGCCGGCGCCCAGTCGGTGCGCACCACCGACAACCGCGCCACCGGCCGTCTGCGCGATGCGTTGACCGTGGTGGAGATCGCCCTGGCGGTGGTGCTGCTGGTCAGCGCCGGGCTCACGCTCCGCAGTCTCCAGGGTCTGCTGCAGGTGGACCTCGGGTTCACGACCCAACGGCTCCTCACCTTCAAGACCAACCTGACTCCCCAGGGCTACCCCGATCTCGGCAGCGCCAACCGGTTCTACGATCTCCTGGCCGCCAAGCTGGAGAGTCTGCCCGGAGTCACCGCGGTCGGCGCCATCTCCTATCTGCCGCTGAGCGGGGAGGCCTCCGTGGTGTCCGCACGCACGCCTGGGGACGTCGGCGGGAACGGATCCGAAGCGGCGGCCATCCGGGTGGGAGGACGCGTGGTGCGCGGACAGTACTTTCAGGCCATGGGGATGACGCTGCTGCGCGGACGGTATTTCACCGCGTCCGATCAGGCGGGCGCGCCCCTGGTGGCGGTGGTGGACGACGCCTTCGCCCGTCGCTTCTGGCAGACCGAGGAGGCCGCCATCGGGCAGCGCATCCAATTCGGTGAGGGCACCAACTCGGACACCAGGACCGTGGTGGGCGTGGTCCGGGGCGTGAAGCATTTCGGTCCCGGCCGGGACACGGTTCCCGAGGCGTACGCCCCGCAGGCGCAGCTTTATCAGCGCGGCATGTACACCGTCGTGCAGGCCGGCGGCCCGCTCGCGGCGCTGGTCCCGCAGATTCGGGCCCGGCTGGCCGAGGTGGATTCCTCGGTGCCCATGTATTTCGTCGAGACGCTGGAGCAGCGGCGACGCGACGTGCTGACCCTGCCGCGGTTCACCGCCGGACTCGTCGGCGCATTCTCCGCGGTGGCACTGGCGCTGGCGGGGGTGGGCATTTTTGGCGTGACGGCCTACTCGGTCGGACAGCGTTCGCGCGAATTTGGCATCCGCTTCTCGCTCGGCGCCCAGCGATCCCATGTCGCCGGGCTCGTGCTCCGGCGGGTGGGCTGGATCGCCCTGCTGGGCGTCGCGCTGGGAGTCTCCGCCGCCTTCGGAGTCGCCCGGCTGATGACCAGCCTGCTGTTTGGCGTGACCCCGACCGATCTGCCCACCCTGGCCTTCACCGCCGCCGGCATGGGCCTCACGGTCCTCGCCGCCAGCCTGGTCCCGCTGCTCCGGGCGCTCCGGGTGAATCCCGTGGAGGCGCTGCGGAGTGAGTGAAGGCAAAGTTTCAAGCGTTCAGTTTTCAGTGTTCAGCAAGCAAAAGAAGTCGGGGCCTCGTCTCCTGCTCTGTGGAAATTCCCGCCTTCTCCAGCGAGCACTGACCCATGACCCATCCTGGCCTCTTCTGAAGACTGAACACTTGTCACTGAAAACTTTCATTCACATGTCCGACCTCAGATTTGCCCTGCGCCAACTGGCGAAGAACCCCGGCTTCACCGCGGTGGCGGTGCTGACGCTCGCGTTGGGCATTGGCGCCAACACGGCGATGTTCAGCTTCCTGAACTCGCTGCTGCTGCGTCCGCCGCCCTTTCCCCGGTCGGACGAACTGGTGCGGGTGTTCCGGAACACGCCGCAGCATCAGGGCGGCGGTCTCTCGCCGGCCGACTTCCTGGACCTGCAGCGGGATGGCGAGGCGGTCGGCGAGTTCGCCGCCAGCGAACGCTCCCATGCCACCCTCGACGACTATGAGCGGCCCACGCCCTGGGTCCGCGTCACCCCCAATCTGTTCGGCGTGCTCCAGGTGCTGCCCTCGCTGGGGCGCGGGCTGCGTCCGGACGACGCCGTCGCCGGCGGTTCCCGGGTGGTCCTGATCAGCCACTGGCTGTGGCAGGATCGCTTTGGTGGCGCCACGGACGTGCTCGGGAAGACGATTCGGAGCGGCGGGGTCAGCCATGAAATTGTCGGCGTCCTGCCGCCGGCCGCCACCGACCGCCGCCTGTTTGACCAGGTGGGTGTTTTCAGTCCGCTGGTTCTGGACGCCGCCGCCGCCGGCGACCGCGCCTCCCACCGCCTGAGCGTGCTGGGACGCCCCCGGGCTTCGGTGTCCTGGGCCTCACTGAAGGCGTTCGTCGCCGCCCAGGGCGCGCGCCTGGCCGCGGCGCACCCCGGGGTCAATGCCGACACCGCCTGGGACATCCAGGGCCTGCCCGAGGTCGGCATGAGCCCGACGGGACAGGCGATCCTCTGGATGCTCCTCGGACTCTCCGGATTCGTCCTGCTGATTGCCTGCTCCAATCTGGCCAACTTCCTCCTCGCCCGGACCCTGGAGCGTTCGCGGGATCTGGCCGTGCGCGCGGCCCTCGGCGCCTCGCGGCGGGCGCTGCTCCGTCCGCTGCTGTGGGAGGCGGTGATCCTCGCCGCGCTGGGCGGCGCCGGCGCGCTGCTGGTTTCCGGAGCCACCACCCGCTGGCTGCTTTCGGTGATCTGGAGCCACGGGGGGCCGGCGCTGGATTTCGCC
>JAFLEG010000441.1 GCA_017302195.1 Verrucomicrobiota bacterium | reverse complement strand
CCTTCCCCTTGGCAAACCGCACCGCCAGTTCCACCACGCGGATGTGTTCCTCGTAGTCCAGCGTCGGGGATTCCCCGGTGGTGCCCACGGGTACGATGCCATCCACGCCGCCCTTCACCTGCGCCTGGATCAGGCGGCGCAGGGCGTCCTCATCCACGGATCCGGAGCGAAACGGGGTGACGATGGCTGTAAAAGTCCCGGAAAACATAAGCGAAACGCCGACAACCTCCGCCAACTCCCGTTCCCTTGGGAAGGGATTTCTGATCGTGGCCCACACCGACCAACTGCGCGCTTGATGGCCCCGGGGTCCCTCCGGAACGGTTCCCCCATGGCGCGCCCCCCCTTCCTCCCCAGCCTGCCGGGCCTCCTGGGGTTTCTCCTCCTGACCTCCCTCGGTCCCGGATGCGCCCACCGCCCCCACAACGCGCCGTTGCCCGCCTACCGGCCCACCGAGGGCTATTACTTCCACACGCACCCGCGTCCAGAAAACTCCCCGGAGATCCTGTGCGTGCTCGCCTTCTCCGGCGGCGGCACCCGGGCCGCGGCCCTCAGCTACGGGGTGCTGGAGGAACTGCGCCGGACCTCCATCGTGGTGGACGGCAAGCCCCGGCGGCTCCTGGATGAAGTGGACGCCATCTCCGCCGTGTCAGGTGGCAGCTTCACCGCGGCGGCCTACGGACTCCATGGCGACGCGATGTTTGACATCTTCCCCGATGCCTTCCTGAAACGCGATGTGCAGAAGGTCCTGGTCTGGAAGACGCTGAATCCGTTCCGGTGGCCGAAGCTCCTTTCATCGAACTGGGGCCGTTCGGACATGGCCGCGGCCTACTACGACCAGATCCTCTTCAACAACGCCACGTTTGCCGACCTCGAAGCCCGGCCCGGCCCCTTCATCCTGATCAACGCCACCGACGTCAACAGCGGGGCGCGGTTCAGCTTCACCCAGATGCGGTTCGACTTCCTGTGCTCCGATCTCTCCTCGTATCCGCTCTCCCGCGCCTGCGCCGCCTCCTCGGCGGTGCCGGGAGCCCTGTCGCCGATCACCCTCGACAATTATGCCGGCGACTGCGGCTTCACCCCGCCGCAGTGGATCCTCACGCCGACCAATCTGCCACCACGCGTCCGCCTGCTTGCCCGGGAACTCCGCCAACCGCTGGACCGCACCAACCATCCGTACCTGCATCTGGTGGATGGCGGGGTGTCCGACAATCTGGGGCTCCGAGAACTGCTCGATGACGCCACGATCTACCGGTACACGCCGGAGATGCGGTCGCGGGTGGACATCGCGAAGCTCAAACGCGTGGTCATCATCAGCGCCAACGCCTATTCCGATCCCGAGCGCGACTGGGATCGGAACGAAAGCCCTCCGGGATCCATCGCCACTGCCGTGGCCGCGGCGGGACACACCCTCACCCGATTCTCGTTCGAGACCCTGGAACTGCTGCAGCAGACCCTCGAGGACTGGAAGGAGCGGGCGGGCGGCCAGAGTGACGTCCAGTTTTATCCGGTGATGATCAACTTCACCAATTTCAAGGACCCCAAGGACCGGCGGTTCTACCTCAACCTGCCCACCAGTTTTGTGCTTCCTTCGCCGGATGTGGACCGCCTGGTGGATGCCGGCAGCGTGCTGCTGCGACAGAACCGGGAATATCTGCGTTTTGTGGCGGATCTTGGGGGAACGGCCGCCACCGCAAACACGCCGCCGGGTCCGTGAACCAGGGATCTGCGTCGTCGCCTGAGGACGTTCCCGTCGCCGCCACGCCTCCAGGTCAGGCCCCTGCCTTCGATGGGGCCCATACCAAACTCCCGGGGCACCGCACCGCGGATCTGCCCCCCACCCCGACCGGCTCAGGGTGCCGCCAGGCGGAAGAATCGTTGGGCATGGGTGGCTGGGATTGGAGTGCGCCGCCAGCGTCCTTCGCGAATTGAAGCGTCTGGCAGCACGGTCCACCGGGAGGCGTCCAGGTGCTCCGCGGATTCCAGAACTGCCGGCGAAGCACCCGCATGCCAGACGGCACTCAGGACACCCCTGACGTTCTCACAGTCCATCCGAGGAGGTGCCGCCCCGCCCAGCACGGCGCTGCTCCACACCCCGCCGGCCGAAATGGATGAGACGTCCCTCAGCTCCGAAGGCACGCGGTAGGTTTGCCAGAGGATCGTTCCCGGATCCTTTCCGGGAGTTGCCACCCGCCCCCACCCGACCAGCGTGCCGTCCCCACGCAGGGCCAGCGTATGGTGATCACCCGCCGTGATGGCCACCACGCCGGAGAGGCCGGAAGGCACTGCCACATCGGCAGCTTCCTCGCCGACCCAGGCCACCACCGTGCCGTCCGCCCTCAGGGCAACCACATGCCAGGCCCCGGCGGCGAGAGCCACGACGTTGGTGAGTCCGGCTGGCGGTTGCAAAAGCGGAGATTGGGCGCCCTCAACCAGCACGGTGCCATCGGATCTCAGCATCGCGATGCCGAACCTCGCGGCAGCCACAGCGCGGCATCCGGAAACAGGGTACACGACGGCCGATGCCGGATCCGACCGTGGATTCCACCGCCATGCCACACCTCGCTCGTCCAGAAATCCCACCCGATCCTCCGCCGAGGAGAGTGCGGTGATGCCGGTGACACGGAACGCATGCAACCGCCGGCCCGACGGGGCCCACGACGCCACCCGACCATCGCCACTCCACTCGAGCCCATACGTCCCCCCGGCGGCAACGAAGTCCGGCCGCAAGGCCCCGGGCACGGGTCTCCGGATCAGGGCCCCTCCGGTGGACCATGACTGGACCGACCCGTCGGACAGCAACGCGGCCGTCAGCGCAGCCCCCGTGTCGGCCGTGATGACCCGGCCATGGATTGACTCCGGAACCCAGCGTGGCTCCATGCCCGCCGGCCCCCACTCCACCACCGTGCCGGGGAGGATCGTTCCGGCCACGTCCAGCCGGACCCGATCGCTCACGACCCTCTGTCCAACCGGATTGACCACCGTCACCGAGTAGTCGTTGAACTCCGCGGAGTCTCCTCCCACCTGGAGCCCTCCAATGCGGTACACGCGGTTGGTGGCTCCCTGGATGGGGGTCTGGCCTTGACGCCACTGATAGGTAAGTCCGAACCCCGTCACATCCACCTCGAACCGGACCCCTTGAAACGCGTGCGCACTCTGGGATGACGGTTGCTTCGTGATGACGGGATCCACCGGTCGGCCCAGACTGATCAGGACATCGGTCTCGGGGTCCGTCACAATCCGGGACACTCCCCGGGAAAGAATATCCGCCAGCGGAGCGGCTCCTCCCCAGGAGACGACGGTGCCGTCGGCCTGCACCGCGTAAGCGCCGATACCCGACGCCGCCACCGCGACCACCCGGGAAAGTCCCGCAGGCACCTGGTTCAGACCATGGTCATCGGTCCCCCAGGCCACGACGGTGCCGTCCTCCCTCAAGGCCAGGACAAACGCGTCACCCGTCGCCAGCGACGTCACGCCCTTCAAATCTCCCGGAATCTGCGCTGCGACACTCCCCCAGCCCGCCACGGAACCATCCGACCGGAGTCCGTACAGTCCCCCGGCCCCGAGATGAATCTGAACCACCCCCCGGAAGGAATCGGGCACGGCGATGACCTCGCCGCTGACGAAGTCCCAGGCCATCACCGTGCCATCTTCTCTCAGCGCGGCGGCCAGGGTGCCATGCAGCCCGATGGCCACGGCATCCTGCACCGGCGGCGGGCTCGCGGGCTCGACGACCTCCAAGCCCCAGGCGGCCAGGGTTCCATCCAGCCGCCGGAACAGCGCCCCGCTCCAGGCCCCAGCGATCTCCGCCACGTTCGAAAGTGCGGGCTGAGGCTTGAAGTCAATGCCCAGGGGGACCACCCCCCCATTCTCCAGCAGTGCGAGCCCTGAATAGCCGGCGATCTCGACGGAACGGACCCCGCCCAAGTGATGCGGAAACTCCCGCGGCACATTTCCCCAGGCAAAGAGAGTTCCATTCGTCCTCAGGCCCACCGAAAAGCGGTACCCGGGGGCCACCTGCTGGAACTCGTGGGGTAACAGGGTCCCTTCCGACGCGACGGTGTCCGTCGAGATCGCGTCACTCGTCCAACTCATGGAGCCCCGCCATGCCGCCCGAAACCCCTCCGCCCGAAGTGTGCTGACATCCCCGACCACCCCGAGGAGCAGGAATCCCAACAGTGCCGCCAAGGCGCGGCAGTGGAGGCGCCGGGCAGCGGCAGCGGAGAGTGATGCTTGGGACGGCATCGGCGGGGGGAGAGTCACGGCAAGGCTATCCCGATCACCGACGTTTACAAGCATTCTGGAATGAACACAGGTTCAGAAAACCGGTTGGAGGCCCGCCAGTTCGGAGGTAGTCTGGCTCTGCTACGGGCCGCCGGCATCCCATGAACGCCTCCGAACTGCATCCGCACGTGTTCCTCACGGTGCTGCTGGCCATGGCCGTGGCCTTCCCCCTGGCGCCGCTGCTCCTGGCGCGATTGTGGGCGTGGCGGTTCGCTCCGGCGCGTCCGGGTCCCCAGAAAAACGCGACCTACGAGTGCGGCATCGAGACGTCCGGGGATCCGTTGAACCAATTCCGGTCCGGATACTACCTCTATGGCCTGCTCTTCCTGATCTTCGATGTCGAGGCGGTGTTCCTGCTCCCGTTTGCCGTTTCCTTTCTGGAGCTGCCGGTCGGCGCGGTCCTGGCCATGCTGGTCTTCGTGCTGCTGCTGGCC
>JAFLEG010000440.1 GCA_017302195.1 Verrucomicrobiota bacterium | reverse complement strand
GATCATCCTGACCGCCCTGGATTCCGGACCCGAAAAGATCGCCCTGCTCGATGCGGGCGCGGATGACTATGTCACCAAGCCCTTCCACACCGGGGAACTGCTGGCCCGGGTGCGGGTGGCCCTCCGCCATGCGACTCCCGATCCCGGGCCGCCGGTGTACCGGTCCGGCCCGCTCGTCGTGGATCTGGCCTCACGCCGGGTGACCCTGCACGGCGCCGAGGTGGAACTGACCGCGACCGAGTACGCCCTCCTGCGCCTCCTGGTGCGGCACGCGGGCCGGGTGCTGACCCATCGGATGATCCTGCGGGAGATCTGGGGACCCCAGGCGGAATCCCAGACCCACTACCTCCGGGTCTATGTCGCCCGCCTGCGCGCAAAGCTGTCCGCGGGCGCGTCGGGCGATGGCTGGATCCGGACGGAATCCGCGGTGGGTTACCGGTGGGTGGAGGCCGACCCACCGGGGGATGGATGAACGATGAGCGTTGAGTGATGAGGTGAAGGCGGTCGGAGACGAGGTCACTCTGACTCCTTCCCTGCTGCGTGTGGCTGTCACCCGACGCACGCGGTGTTTCCCAGCGCGGGCGGAGTTTGAGCCTCCTCACGTCGGCTCCTACCTCCCCTGGTGGGGCGAATCTCCCGATGAGCGCGTGTGGAAGCGCCACCACGTCGTGTGCGGTTGCGCGTAGAAGCTCGCCTCAACGCCTGTGGGGTTCGCCGGTATTCTTGCCGAATGAGTGGCCTCCCCATTCGATCCGTTAGCTAGTGTCACTTCTTGCAGCGGTGGGTGGAGGCCGGCCCCGGATACCGGTTGACTCGGGGAGGAGATCGCGCGCCACTCCCGGAATGGCAGATCGCAGTCAGGAAATGACCGGAAGGGCCGCAGTGATGCTGGATTTCGCGAAGGCGGCTTTGGAGCAAGGCCAGTTCTTTTTCTACGTCCGGATTCCTGAAGATTTGCTGCCAATCGCACGAGGCGAGCGTTACGAGGATCCCTTGCAGGACGCCCTCGATGCAGAGGGACTCGGCGAAGTGACCGGCGGCGGGTCACAGTTGGGTGATGGCAATCTCATCGAATATTGCGGGGTAGATCTCGTGGTTCGGGACCGGGACCGGGGACTGGAGCTGATTCGTTCCGTGATGCGCCGCCTGGGTGCGCCACGTACCACCGTCATCGAGGAGCATCTGCCCCGTTACCAGGAGCGCTCTGTGTATGAGGTGGACGCCTAACGCCCTCTTTGCTTGTGAATACCGGGAACCAGAACGATGAAGCTCAAGTACTTTGAGGACACCGGTACCGCGCTGGTGGAGTTCGGCAGGGCGCCCCGGTCCAGACCCGGGAATTGTCCGAGGACGTTTACCTAGACCTGGACGAGTCAGGGCATGTGGTTTCAATCACGGTGGAGCATGCGAGTCGGCGTGGCGATCTCTCCGAGTTCAGCGTTGAACGAGTGGCCGGAGCTGCCGTGGGGTTAGGGTGACGCGCAACCGTACGGAACGGAAATGCCGCCACGCTGTTGCGAACCCTGAAAACGGCCGGCACAGTGACACGATGCCCATGAAAACCCTGCGTCTCCACCGACCGTCCTGTCCGAAGTGTCGCGGGCAGACCACCGGGGTGGATGTGGGGTGCCTGACCAATCTGTGGCGTCTTCCCTGGGGTGTCCTCAGCGCGTTGCTCCTGATTCCGTGCGGCCGGGTGGGGTATCGTTGCCGCGGTTGTTCGTTCCGTTTCCTGGCATCGGCGCTTGAGGACAACTCGACATGACCCAATACGATCCTTCAGCAGCCCATGGACGGGCGGAAGGGTCGTCAGAGACCGACAGAGGCCCGGCAACTCCAGTCCACGCGCTGGAAAGGTTCCTGTCGGTTATCCTGGTAGTGGTGTGGTGACCTGTGTGCGTGGGATGAGCGGCGTGTCGGAGATGGACGACGAGGTGATGGAGGAAGCTGTGGTAATGCCCCAGCCGCTTCGCAAAACAAGCCGCTGTGAACATGGCAGAGGCGCAGAAACGTCCCTCCGCAGATTTCCCCGTCCGCGATCCAGACGCAGAGGATGTCCCGCTCCCGAGGCGTCAGGGAGTCCAGGCCCGCACTGTCCGCGCGCCGGCACAGGTCATCCGCCACCTCCGTGAGCCTGCGGAAGGACTCGGACTCCGGGGAAAAGAGAATGGCGTGAATCCAGCCACAGGAATCATTTTCCGCCCTTGCCGAACGCCTTCTCGACCTGGCCCTGTGGCGACCAGCGCGGGGGTGCCGGTGTGGCGCGGCTGAACCAGGGAGATCCGGCGACGATCCAACGCCGGCGGTGTTCGGACGGCGTGACGCCGCGATCGTCGTCATCCACGCCCGGCTGGTAGCCGCAGCACGGGCAGATCTCAAAGGACCCGCCGCCGGACGCGGGACGCGGCTCCTCGGCGAGGCCGGGATAGCCACAGGCAGGGCACTGGTGCTGGCGGCGGACTGGGCGCTTCATTGCGGAGGGCGGAAATGGTCCAGGGACCGGAGATCCACGGAGTCGCCGGGCTGGTCGTTGAAATAGCCACGGCGGCCGGGCTTGAAGTAGGTCTTGGTGGTGCCGTCCGGGTTGTAGGCGGCGAAGGCTCCGGCCTGCGGATCAAAGACGCGGATCACCCCGGCGGTGTCCTGCTTGGCAGGAAGCCCCTCCCGGATGGCGCGCACCAGGAAGGTCCACGCCTGACCGGCATAGTCTTCGGACGAGGCGGCCCGGAAGTCGGCACCATGCCGGTCGAAGTGATCCTCCAGGGTTCGCAGGCTGCCCCAGGTGACCCGCGCCGGGGGTGGACGGGCCGCCTGCGGTCCATCGGGGTTTTCGGTTTTCCCGGACGTTGCGGTGGGTTCGAAACTTCCCGGGCCGGAAGTGGCAAACGAGTTGGTCGCCAGGGGCAGGCGTGCGGTGCCGACGGTGAAGTGATACATCGTGCCCGGCTTCAGGCGATCGAGCGTGACGGCGTGGTTCGTGCCGACCGGACCCTGCGCCCGTTGATCCCACCGGCCGGGAGCATTCCCGAACCGCACCCTCCCGCCCGCCGGGGTATCGGTCACCCAATGGATGACGGCATTGGTGCCCGTGACGGTGACCGCCGGGCCCTGCACCAACCGCACCTCGGCGCGCCCGGTGACGACGAGCAGCAGGAGGAGCGTGACCAAACCCCCGAAGCCGGCCGAATGGCACGTCGCGCTACCGGCCGGGAGGATTGCCGGTGCGGACCTCACTCGGGCAGCGATTTGATGAACTCGTCCGCCTGCCGGATCGAGCCGTTCATCTGGTCAATGAGGCGGGTGATCTCATTCTGGATGCTGGTCGCCTCACCGCGGAGCGAACCGATCGCGGCGGCGTTGAGGTTGTGCTTCAGATAGAGCACCTGCTCCTTCAACTGCTTCAGCACCGGCTCCATGCTGGCCTCGGCGGCCTTCACCGAAGCGGAGAGCTGCTGGTACTTGGTCCGCGTCTCGTTCAACTGGCGCCGGCTGTTGGAGGCGTAGGTGGGATTGGTGAACTCGCCGATCTCCTTCTCCCACTCGGCAAACAGGTCGCCCGCCACCTGGTCCATGTCCTTGATGCGCTTGCGCACCGCGGCGGCGTCCTTGTCGGCCGACTCGTACTCCCCCTTGAGCAGGTCGTAGTTCTTCTCCAGGTCTCCGCCGTCCACCGCATACATCTCGCGCAGCCGGGTCAGCGCATCCTTGAACTGCTCGGCCGCCTCTTCCTGGCTGTCGCGGGCGCTGATCACCGCCTTCTTGAGCAGATCCCGCTTCTCCACGCCGAACTTCTCCATCGTGGCGTAATAGACGGACTGGCATCCGGACGTGACCAGGGCGAGCAGGAGGATCAGGGGGAGCAACCGGTTGGGACTCATGCGGGAAAAGGGTATCGCGTGACCCGGGGCCGGCAACTGGCAATGCGATCCGGCGGCGCGCCGATCAGTCCCGGGACGGTGGCACCAGGTGCAGGGGGACCGGACAGCGCCGCAGCACCGCCTGGGTCACGGATCCCATCAGGAGCCGCGCTGCCGCGCCGCGGCCCTGCGACCCCATGCAGACGGCATGGGCGCCGAAGCGCACCGCCTCCGCCGCGATGGCCTCGGCGACATCGTCGGCCTCGACCACCACCGGATCCGTCACGATGCCCCGTTCGGCGGCCTCCACCGGTACCAGTCGCCGCAGCCGCGCAGTCACGTCGCGCTGGCGGACCTTGCGTTCGCCCGGGGAGAGCGCCGGGGTGTGCGGGCTGCCACCCAGCAGGCTGAATCCCGAGGCGGCGGCCGGCAGCACGTGGAGGATGCGGAGCAGGCCACCCGCCGGCAGCAGGGCGCAGGCGGCGGGGAGTGCCCGGTTCCCCGCGGGGGACAGGTCGGTGGTCACCAGCACCCGTTGCAGCTTCGGAACCGGCTGCGGAGCCCCTCCGGGCGGCACCGGCACCACGGCGACGCTCATCGGGGCATCGGCGAGGAGGGAGCGCGAGACCGACCGGTGCCACAATCGCTGCAGACCCCGCCGCTGATGGGTGCCGGTGACCAGCAGATCGGCACGGTGCGCCTTGGCCAGGGCCAGCAGCGCCGCCCCCGGGGTACCCTGATTGGGGACCACCTGCAGCCGGAGTTTTGGCACTCCCAACAGGGCACGTGCCCGCCCGGTCAGGTCCTGTCCGGAATCCGGGTCCGCCGGGTCGTCCACATGGGCCAGGAGCAGGTTCACCGG
>JAFLEG010000439.1:2403-4729 GCA_017302195.1 Verrucomicrobiota bacterium | reverse complement strand
ACGATGGATCCCGGATCCTTCTGGAGTATGAGGTTCGCCCGGGTTGGGCCTATACCCTGCTGGGCCTGCCGTTCGACCGCATGCACGAAAGCGGGGCGGCCTGGAACACGTTGGTGGGCGAGAAGACGGCCACCGCCTTCGGAACCGAGACGACCCGCCTGTCGCCCGATGAGCCGGCCCATGGACAGGCACTCCGCGTGGAAGCCCGCTCCACTTCGCCCCGGTAGTTGCCTGCCGTCTCCGGCCGGGGTCCCAGAGTCAATCCGCCGCAACCAGCGGGCGCGTCCTGGAAAGGGTTGCGAGCCGGACCAGCAGCGCACATTCCTGGTCGAGGGCAACCCCGAAGTCGGACAGCAGGCCGGCGCTGACCTTCCTCAGCCAGTCGGACGGGAAGAGTTCCGGTCCATACAGGGCGCCGAGGAAGGCGCCCAGCAGTTGGGAATAGGAATCGGTGTCCCAGCCCCATTCCTGGGTGAGTTGCAGGGCGGCCAGCGGGTCATAGTCCGCAACATGAAGGCAGCCCACCATCACCACCCAGGGAATCTGCGCCTCCCATTTGGCGTTTTGCTGAAACTCCCTGTCCCATTGCTGGAACATCTGCGCGGGGCACCGGTCGGCCTGATCGGCGGTGCGCAGGGCGTAGTCCAGCCAGCGGTCCACGGCACGCTGCGTCCAGCGGATCCGGCGGTACCCCAGCGGGTCGGTGGTCCGCAGGGTGTTGAAGATCCGCTGCCAGGCCGTGGCCGGGTGGCCGGGGTCCACCGGGACCACCAGCGCCTCGGACAGTCCGGCGACGATCGCGGCGTTGAGGTCACGTCCCCAGCCATTGTCGAAGAATCCCAGATGCCATGCGGCCCGGTAGGCCGCCTCGGGACGTCCCGGGTACAGGGCCGCCAGCGGCAGGGAGGTCATCTGGCCGCAGCAGGTAGGCAGTCCCTGCCAGAGGCATTCCGGCGGGCGCGCCCGTGCGGGATCCCGCTCCCCGAGGATCCATCGGGCGGCCAGGTTCCACTCCTCCAGCCAGTCCGCGCAGAGCACCGTGTACTCGCCGTGGCGGGCCACGGCGGGCTGCCGATGCCAGTCGAGGTAGGCGCGGGCGAGGTCCGGAACCCGGAGCGGCCACCGGTTGCCGGTTTCCGCCGTGCGCAGTGCCTGGAGCAGCACCAGTTTGTGACGCGTGTCGTCGGTGACCGTGCCGGCGGTCGAGCGGGTGTTCCACTGGCCATAGGACTCGGGTGCCACCCGCAGCGGTGCGTAGTCGCGGAACCGCAGCCGTGCCGCGGTGGCCGTACGGGCCGGACCGTTGAGGCGCTCGCCGGCCTGCCATCGCCTGGGCGGGTCCGGCAGTTTCTGGATGGCCTCGGCTTCCTGGAACTCGATGGGGCCACCGAGCGCGTCGCCGAGGGCGGATCCGGACAGCAGTCCGCAGATCCGGGAATCCAGCGACGGAGCCGTGAGGGTGGCTTCCGCGGCCGAACCGCCCAGCAGCAGCATGGCGGATCCGGTGGCCTGGCAGAAGGAACGGCGGTTCAGCGAGGGCATGGGGCTGGCTGGGAGACCTGTGCCGGCTCCGGGCGGTTCAGGAATGGATGCGTGAGTCGGCGAAGCGCGCCTGTTCGTAGCGGCGCGCAGCCTCGGCGTCGCAGGCGGCCGTATCGCGGGGCGCCGGGCCCTCGGCGGCCACCTGATGCAGCAGGCGGGACAAGGCGGCCGTCAACGCCGCCTCGTGCTCCCGGCGGAACCGGTGCAGATCGGTGTGGGTGAGCGAGAGTCCGGCCGACAGATGGTGGGCCAGGGGTTCCTCCGCGCTCAGCGTTTCCATGTCCCAGGAGGCATAGCGTCCGGTGACCAGACACCACAGCACCACCCGCGCCAGGGCCCGTGTCACCGCATTGGGTGCCGTGCCGGGAGTCAGGCTGTCTGTGGCATCGGATACCGTGCGCACCAGGCGCACCGCCGGCTGCCAGCGGCGCAGGTCCTCGGGGAAGGCCCCGGTCTGTCCATCGCTGAAATCCTGCCGTCGGAAGACGAAGGTGGGTTCACTGTCCCCGGGAGCATTTGTGGAGCCCATGGCCGTTGGTGATACTGCGGGAGACCCGGATGTGAAAACGGAAATGAGGGGCGCGCTGGGTGTTCCCCGGGTGTCCCGCCCGGGACTGCGTGGCCCATGCACCCTCCGGTTCCCAGACGGAAAATGAATGAAAGGTTCGAGACCGGCGCCCCGCTCCAAAGCGGCGTCGAGCCGCCGCAGTCCAAGGCGCTTCGCAGGCGCGGGCATTCGCCTCCGCTCCCGCCTGCTGAAAACACTGAACACTGGAAACTGAAA
>JAFLEG010000439.1:0-2393 GCA_017302195.1 Verrucomicrobiota bacterium | reverse complement strand
TGTGCTCTTCCGATCTCTGAAAACGGCGCCGCTGGTGCCTCACTCCCATCCGGCCACGGCGCCGCCCTTGAGACGCAGGATCCGGCGGCATCGCCGCGCGAGTTCCAGATCATGCGTGACCAGCACCAGGGCGGTGCCGGCGGCGTTGTTCAGGGCGAAGACCCTGTCCGCCACCCGGTGGGCGGTGTCGCCGTCCAGATTGCCGGTCGGTTCGTCGGCAAACAGGATCTTCGGACGCGAGACGAAGGCCCGGGCGAGGGCCACCCGCTGCTGCTCGCCGCCGCTCAGCTGGGCGGGGAAATGGTCGAGGCGTTCGGCGAGTCCGACCTGCTCCAGCAGTGCCGACGCCTGAGTCCGGTCTGCGCCGCCACCCCGGAGCTCGAGGGGGACGAGAACGTTCTCCATCGCTGTCAATGTCGGGAGGAGCTGGAAGTTCTGGAAGATGAACCCGACGTGGTCGCGGCGCACGCGGGCGCGGGCGTCTTCATCCAGGGCGCCGAGGTCGTGTCCCGCCAGGCGCACCGTCCCGGAGGAGGGGGCGTCGAGCCCGGCGCAGAGACCGAGCAGCGTGGTTTTCCCGCTGCCGCTGGGTCCCACCACGGCCAGGGAGTCCCCGGCATCCAGTTGAAACTCCACCTCCCGCAGGACGGTCAGGATCTGCGCGGCCCTGCCGTAGGTCTTGGTGAGACCTTGGACGCTCAGGATCGGATCCGTGGGCATGGGCCGCCGGTTCGGGTCAGCCGACCAGCGTGGGCTCGGCCCCCAGGGTGCCGAGCAGGGAGGACCGGTGCTCGGCGCGCTTCACGCGATCCAGCATCACCCGGGCGTGGCTGAGGCGGTTCCGGAGCTGCAGACGGTCACACTCCGAGGCGTAGTTGGGCATCTGGACGAATTTCTCCAGATAGGCGGCGTGGCGCTGCCAGAGGCGGATGTCGCCCTTCTGGCGCGCCGCCAGCCGTGCGGCATACCAGTCGCTGGACAGCACCTGTTCCCGGGTGAACAGCGCGCGGATGGAGGGATCCGACTCCGGCTTGCCCTCAAAATGGCCGTCGCGCATGCAGTGCAGGAGGACCTGGAGCGGCGGACAGGCATGGGCGATCGAGCCGTCCTCGAAGTACTGGCTGGCCACCCGCCGATGGGTGGCCACCACGGTGTCCACGGCATCGGCGAATTCGTCCGGATCCTGCAGTTCCGGGCGCAGCATGGCGTCGGTGAGCACCGAGTGCGGGTGGTTGAAGATGCGGCCGAAGAAGCGGTTCACGAAGGTCTGCGTGATCCGGTATCCCAGCCGGCTGGCCAGCACGGACCGCCCCCCATGTGCGAAGTCCTTCAGCGGCTCCAGGAGCCCGGAGGCGATCAGCCAGGCCGGATCGCGCTCATGCTCCCACATGCGACACCAGACCTCCGGCACCAGCAGCGAGATGTCGTGGTCCACGCGCACCTGCGGCCCGAGGCAACCGGCGCTGGTGAGGAAGCAGGGATATCCGCTCACGATGTAGCCGACCAGGGCCGCATTGAGGTCGTACACCGGGAGCAGGGCGTTGAAGGGGCCCTTGGTGAGGGCGCCTTCGCTGCCGGCGCCGGTGGTGGAGGGCGACTTGCCGGTCATCGAGGAGATGAACTCCATGAAGAGTTCCGGCAGCTCCATGTAGTGGATCGGTCCGTAGCAGGCGAGGGAGGGCACCTTTTCCTCGGCGGGATTGTTGCGGCGCCCGGCCAGCACCGAGCGGACCGGGACGTGGAGCGGACGCCCCGGCGGGATCCGGCGGGCCAGCCGCTGGGAGAGTTCGGCGAGCCGGCTGGCGCGCGGATCGGCGAGGTCCGGACGCATCTGCAGGTAGCGGGGATTTTTGGAAGGCTTGCCCTCCACCAGGCGGGGGAAGGCCGTGCAGACGAAGTACTCCGGCCCCTGGCCCGAATCCACGGTCTCGATCAGGTGCTGCATCGGACGGGTGAACTGGTGGAACCCGATGGCCTCCTCGCGCAGTTCGCGGGCGCGCGACCGGGGCAGGGGCTCATAGTTGGAGTAGAAATTCCCTCCATGGGCAAACTCCAGCTCGGTCTGGTGGTCGTAGCCGCGCACGATGGCGTCGTCGGGACGCTGGAACAGGCGGTTCTCGCAGTTCTGGACGAACTTGAGCGACGCCAGCGGCGGGTTCTCCGGCGCCTCCGCCCCCAGCGATGCCCGGGACACCGTGACCGAGGCGGTGATGTCGTCCTCGGCCTGCACCTTCACCGCGGGATGAAAATCCTTCCGCAACCCAAAGGTCCTCCAGGAGCCGTCGGATTCGTAGCCCACCCTCAGGAACTGGGTCGCCAGCTTCTTGCGGCCCAGGCGCAGCTCGTTGGAGGACGCCCCGTTGATGACATCCACGGCGAACTTCTCCCGCCAG
>JAFLEG010000044.1:9103-11259 GCA_017302195.1 Verrucomicrobiota bacterium | reverse complement strand
GGTGTCCGACGCCCTGCGGTCCCACGCCGCCGCCGCGGCGGAGGTCCACCGTCGGGAGTGCGCCCTGGACGGACGGAGCCTGGTGGTCGAGGTCGCGAGCAATGACGGCTACCTGCTGCGCAACTTCGTGGCGGCGGGCGTGCCCTGCCTGGGCGTCGAACCGGCGCGCAACATCGCCGAGGTCGCGGTCCGGCGGGGCATTCCGACCCGCAACGAGTTCTTCAATGCCGAAACCGCCCGGCGGGTGCTGGCGGCGGAGGGGGCGGCGGATCTCGTCCTGGGCAACAACGTCTTCGCGCATGTGCCCGACACCAATGACTTCGTCGCCGGGCTTGCGCTGCTGCTCAAGCCCGCCGGCCGCGCCGTGCTGGAATTCCCCTACGCCTGCGACCTGATCGAGCACGTGGAGTTCGACACCATCTACCACGAGCACGTGTTTTACTTCACCCTCACCGCGCTCGAACCGCTCATGGCGCGCCATGGTCTGGAGGTGTTCGACGTGGAGCGGTTGGCCATTCACGGGGGTTCGCTTCGCCTGTCGGTGGCCAGGTCCGGGGTGCATTCGGTCCGGGAAACCGTCCGGCGCCTGCGTGCTGAGGAACACGCCAAGGGAGTGGGCACGACCGCCTACTACGATGCCTTCGCCGCGCGGGTGCAGGGACTGAAGCGGAACCTGCTCGCCCTGCTGGACCGCCTGCGCGGGGAGGGGCACCGCCTCTGCGCCTACGGGGCCTCGGCCAAGGGCAGCACCCTGCTGAATTTCTACGGGCTCGGGCGCGGGGGGCTCGACTGGCTGGATTTCGTGGTGGATCGCAGTCCGGCCAAACAGGGACGGCTGACGCCCGGCAGCCATCTGCCCATCCTCCCGGTGGAGGAACTGATGTCCCGTCAGCCGCGGCATGCCCTGCTGCTGACCTGGAATTTCGCCGGGGAGATCCTTTCCCAGCAGCAGGCCTGGCGCGACGCGGGCGGCCGCTTCATCGTGCCGCTGCCCGAGGTGTGCGTGATGTGACCCCGGAGCCCCCGCATGAAGTTTCTCCCGGCAGCGCTGGACGGCGTGTGGGTCCTCGAACTGGAGCGCCGGGAGGATGAACGCGGGTTTTTCGCCCGGACCTTCTGCGAGCACGAGTTTGCCCGGCACGGACTGAACACCCGCTGGCCCCAGGCCAACCTGACCCGCACGCTCCGCCGGGGCATGCTCCGTGGGTTGCACTGGCAGGCGGAGCCCCATCCGGAAATCAAGCTGGTCCGATGCGTCTCCGGCGCGATCTGGGACGTGGTGGTGGACGTGCGCCCCACATCGCCCACCTACGGGCGCTGGGAAGGCTTCGAACTGGAGGGGCAGGGGATTCGCCAGATTTATGTCCCTGCCGGCTTCGCTCACGGATTCCAGTCGCTGAGCGATGGTGCGGAGGTTTCCTACCTCATGTCGGATTGCTACCAGCCATCGCTGGCCCGGGGCATCCGCTGGAATGATCCGCGGCTGGCCATCCCCTGGCCGGTCCGCGATCCGGTGCTGTCGGAGCGGGATGCCGGCCTTCCCCTGTTTGGTCCGGTGGGGAGCTGAACCCGGCTCTGCAGTGGGACCCGGCGACAGGGGATCCCGCCGTCCAACGAGCTTCAACGCAACCCCACCGCCGGGAGTGGAGAGGCAGGGCCAGGTGCAGCAGGCTTTCCCCCGGGAGACGCCTACTTCGCACCCAGATCAATCCAGGCGCGAACCGGCGCCCAGAGCGGAAAACGCCAGCAGGGCAGTCAGTGCGGCGGGCGGTGGGGCTTTCATCATCGGACGTCGGGGATGTCGCGAGAACGACCGTCTCGGGCGCGCATGGTTACGTCCGGATGAGTCCGGATGCCAGGCATTGTTCCGGCCCAAACCGTCCGGGTGCGGGAAAGGCGTTTCCGCATTACCCTTTTCCCATGCGAGTGGCCGTCACCGGTGGGACAGGCTTTGTCGGGCGCGAGGTGGTGGAGCTGCCGAGCCTCATCCGCGAGGTCACCCGCCTGGTGCGGCCTCGCGCCGACCAGGTGCCCCTCGACGTCGAGCTCGCAGGAGAGCTGCCCGCACGCGTGTGGGCCGACGGCGCGCGCCTGAGGCAGGTGCTGCTCAACCTGCTCAGCAACGCGATGAAGTTCACGCCGAGAGGCCGCCTGTG
>JAFLEG010000044.1:0-9093 GCA_017302195.1 Verrucomicrobiota bacterium | reverse complement strand
GGACAGGCTTTGTCGGACGCGAGGTGGTGGAGCGTCTGATGCAGGAGGGCCACGTGGTCCGGGTGATTTCGCGCGGTACACGGCCGCCGTCCGCCGGCCCGGAGTGGGTGCGGGGATCGGTGCTCGACGCTCGGTCGCTGCCAGCGGCGTTTCGCGATTGTCACGCGGTGGTCCACCTGGTGGGCATCATCGGCGAGATCGGAGAGCAGACCTTTGAACGGGTGCATGTGGAGGGAACCCGCAATGTGATCGCCGCCTGTCACGCCGCCGGTGTCTCGCGTCTGATGCACATGAGCGCCCTGGGCAGCCGCCCGGGCGCCCGCTCCCGATATCATCAGTCCAAGTGGGCGGCGGAGGAATCGGTCCGGGACGGCGGACTGCGTTGGACAATCTTTCGTCCCAGCCTGATCTACGGTCGGGGCGACGGATTCGTCACCCTGTTTGCCCGGTTCGCACGGTGGTCGCCGGTCCTGCCGGTCCTGGGTCCGGGCACCCAGCGTTTCCAACCGGTGGCGGTGGGCGAGGTCGCCCGCTGTTTTGCCGCCGCGCCGGGAATTCCGGAGAGCGTGGGGTGCACCGTGGACGTGTGTGGACCCGAGCGGCTGACCATGAACGCCATCCTGGAATCCCTCCTGGCCGCCACAGGACGCAACCGGCCTCTTCTGCACCTGCCCTGGGGGATCGCCGGGCTGCAGGCCGGTCTGCTGGAGGCGGTGGTCCCCCGGCTGCTGGGGAAGGCGTCCCCGTTGAATCGTGACCAGGTGTTGATGCTTCAGGAGGACAACGTGGGAGATCCCGGTCCGGCCACGCGGCTCTTCGGACTGGAGCCCGTCAGTTTTGCCGAAGGAATCCGCAGGTTTCTCATTCCCGGCCCGTGAGGATCCATCGGCGCGCCATACCCAGGAGTTCAGCCCGGGTCCCGGGAGTCCAGTCCTGCGGCAGTTGTGCATAGCCCAGGATGCGTCGGAGTATCTCGACCCCGGCCAGTTGGCGGAGGAGTTGGAGGTCCAGCGGCGACGGCGGGCGATACCGGGCCAGGAGCACCGGTGCCAGATGAGCGGGTTGCCGTCCGAGGCTGAGGTGGGCAATCAGAATGGCGAGGTCGTACTCGCGGTATCCGTAGTGGGCAAATTCCGGGTCAATCACCTTCGGGCCGCCGGCAGTCCGCACAATGCTGCCCGGAAAGAAATCCCCGTGGAGCAGGCAGGGACCATCGGCGAGGTACGCCTCGCGTCCGATCCGATGGACCGTGGCCAGCAGATCGCGATCCTCCTGGAGTTCACGGGCCAGCAGCCCCAGGCCCGGCTCAATCCCATCGAGATCCAGCCCGTTCTCCCGTTGGAGGGGGATCTCATAGATGTGGGCGTGGTTGAGGGCCCTCATTTCGCGGTTGGCGAGAAATCCGGCGGGAAGACCCTCCGACCGTTCCAGCGAGTGGAGCCGGGTGAGGAAATCGGCGAGGTGCTCCATCTCCGTCTCACGGAACAGGTCGCCCCGGTAGATGCCCGAATAATCACCGCCGGGCCCCAGATCCTCCAGGACCAGCAGCCGGGCCTCCGGGTCCGCGAAGATCAGGCGGGGCATGCGATCGGCAACACCGGGCACTCCCGCCACCTGCCGGTAGAACTCGATTTCACGGCAGGCGCGATCGGCGGGAGCTGTGAACTGTGGATACTTTTCAACCCACGGACGGGACTGCTTGACGATGAGGGATCGGGTGGAGGTGCTCGCGCGCACCACGCAGTTCATGTTGCCGTCGCCGGCGCGCGCCAGGGAAAGCAACCGTTCCCCCCCCACGATGACCGAATGACGCCTCAGGTGCGTCTCCAGGCCCACAGGATCCGACGGATCGAGAAACAGACCGCCAGGAGGATTCTCGCGATAGCCAGAGGATGTCATTCCGGAGGTTTTCCAGACGCTATGGCTTCTGTCAGTTCCCGACAACCTCCGTGCCGCAGACGGCGTCCACCTCACCTGCGTGCTTGAATGAATGCCGCCGCAAGCGCTCCCGAATGGAGTCGCCGTTCCGCAGAGTTTCCAAGGCATCATGCGGGTGCATCCCACCGTCATGATCCGCGCCGCGCCCCATCTTCCGTGCCCTGCGCAACGGCGCGTATGCGGGGCAAAAGGCCAGGATTCGCCCCGCGGAAAAATTCTGTTCTCCCGTGTAACCCAAGTGTGACTGGAGAATCTCCAACGATGTCCGGCATTCTCTGGCACCGGCCCGGTCGCAGTTCCGATGGCATGGCGGGTGCTAGATGAAAGTCGGTTGGTCCGAGCCTTCGCCCCGGACCGGCCTCCCGAAAAACGGGTACTGGATTTTGGGCGGCCATCGGTCCCACGGGTCGTTACCAAGGGGACCACCTTCGAGTGTTCCACGCCGATGGCCGCCTTTCTCCATTCGTAACGGCAACCGGTCGTCACTCGGGAACCGCGCGGTAAAAGCCCGATGCCCCATCCAGGGGAAGGTGGACAATGGTTCCCACGGGATTCGTGCCGGTCTTGAGGAAGGGGGTCCAGACGGCGCTCTCCAATGGGTCCCGGGTGAATTCGATCCGCATCGGACGTCCGTCATCAGTGACACGGATCGTTCCTGCGGCCGGATCCGGCTCCAGCAAACGCGTGTAGGTGTACGTCACCGTCACGGTCAGGTTCAGCGACTGGATGACCGAGGATCCCGTGGAGGTCACTCCGGTGAAGATGGGATCCGGATTGGTTAACTGCCACGGCACGGTGCGGATGCCCCTGCCAATCCACTCCGAATCCGGCGTCAACGGCAGGACCTGCGTCGCGGCAACAGCGGAGGCGGTCAGGGAGGTCGTCTGGTTGGCTCCAGGATCCAGAGACAAGGATGCCGAACCCGACAACGTGGCCTGCACCTGGATGCCATCCACCGTCAACACCATCTGCGCGGCCAGACTCGCGCCCAGCGAATCCGGCTGGCTCCCCGGGTTGATCCCCGTGATGGCTGCGGACAGAGAAGTGACGGACTCGATGGTAATGGCCACGCTGTCCAGGAGGCCCAGGTCAGGGTCAAATTGCGGCAGATTCACGACACCCGCGGCGGCATGTCCGGACTCAACCGTGCTCTGCGTGTACGGAAGCGCCGTGGCCCCCTGCAAGATTCCATGGAGCAGGGTGGGCGCGATGATCTGGAGCATCCAGAGCGTCCGAGGCCAAGGGAGATCTCTCATGCGAACCCCTTCTGCAGGGAGCATGCCGCCGGAGAGGATGTCCGGATCCTGCCGACTCCTCTCGCGATGCCCTGGGTTCGTTTCGGCGCCAGACCCCCTTTCATCAGGGGCAGTTCCAGAGTTCTGAAGTCTCCGGCACCGTTTCCACTAGGCGCATTTCCCACCCTCGGCGGAAGATGCGGCGGTTGTCTCCGGTCAGGTAAAATTCCCGGTGGGTCCTGCAAAACGCCAGAGAGGAAGCCGGCTCCCGGTCGGAAGGGCAGGGCCTCATGCCGGATCCGCCTCGGCTGGAGCACTCCGCAACCTTCAAGGCGGCGGTGCCCCAAAGCCTCCGTGACACAGAAACGGACATCGCAGTGCCATGGCGTTGCGTCTTGCGGGATGAACCGGAGCTACCGGAACTGCAGCGAGTAGAGGTCGGCATCCCGCATTGCGACGCGGAGGCGCAATGGCCGGCCCCTCAGCGACTCCAGGGAGCGTCCGGATTTCCAATGGGCCGTACGCTCAATATCGTCCCCGATCCATTCCGGGGATTCGGCGAGGCTGAATCCCGGAATGGAGGTGCCGTCCGCCTCCTGAACTTCGACCCGAAGGCTGCCCGCGGCCCCGGTGCTGAAGTTGAGGATGAGGCGGCTCCCGGTGATGACCAGCGGACGCGTCACGAATTCGCCTCCCTGGAATGGGGCATTCACGGAAACGAACCCATCGGTGCGCAGCGTGTAGCGCATCAGGTGGCTGGAGGGCTGCGCGTAGTGGGCCTGCTTGTAGAGGGACATCTCCGCGGGTCCGGTGGGCACGATCCCCAGCGCTGTCAGTCCCGCGCGGGAGGCCCAGTTTCCCGGATCAGGTCCGGGGCGGATGAACCCCTCTAGAAAGCGCCGGGAATACCGGGTGCCGCCGCGGCTGGTCATGAAAACCGCCTCCGCCGCGTCACTCACATAGCCGGGATCCACCCCCAGGATCCTCGCCTGTTCCGGCGTCAGCACCTGGCGCCCGGGCACGAACCGCATCGGCGTTGCCACATACAGGTGGGGCGCCCGGAAATAGGGGTGGGTCTGGCTGGTGTAGAGAGGCTCGGGGGGTGCGTCGCCGAAGGTCATTTGCACGGGAGCGGACCAGTCCACGAAATTGGTGGAGGTGGCGCGACTGATGGTCCGATAACCCTGAAAGTCACCACCACTCCACGTCCGAAGATACAGCACGTAGCACCGTTCGGATTCCGACCAGAAGGCGACATTCTGGGAATCGAAGGCGCCCCGGGTGATCACCGGATCCTTCTGCACGGGGCGCCAGTGAATGCCATCAGGCGAGACGAATCCGTGCAGTCCGCTGGCCGCCGTGCCGGCCAGCGCCTTGAAGCGCTCGGCCGCCGGGGCCCCGGGACTGGCGTCCAGGAATGGGGAGAAGTTGTGGGAGTACGGCGCCGCTCCGGCAAGGACCACGTTGTTGCTGCGGCTGCCGCGCACCTCGAACAGGCCGAGCATCGGCTTGGTGAAGCGGATCCCGTCGGTGCTTTCGGCGTAGCAGGTCACCTCGTCCTGGGAACCGTCCCTGCCGGCGACGGGAAGGCCCCGGTAGTAGCAGCAGGTGCGTCCGTCCGCCTGAAGCACGGTGACATATCCGCTGAACGGTCCCTCCCAGGGAGCATCGAACCGCAGGGCGACATTGGCCGGCACCGGTTCGTGGAGCCGCAGGGCGCATCCCGAAAGGCGGCTGATGAGGAAATCGTCGGCAAACAGTTCGAGGCGGGAACCGAGGTCCACCGGGACGGCGTCCTCGGCTTCCTGCCCGGCACCCACCACCCGGGCATGGGGCGCTGCATTGATCTCCGTGCGCTGCGCCGCTTCGGCCAGGTTCCCGGCCGGGGCGGGGGCGGGCGGCGGTGGCACGACCGGATGCAGGTAAAGGCGGAACCAGTGCTCGGCGTGGTGCTGGATCACGTCCTCGGGCAGGTTGTGGCTGAAGCCCTCGTAGGTGATCAGGCGCAGTCGGGCGGGATCGCGTGTGAAGGCGGGACGGGCGGCATCGGCGAAGGCGCGCGCGCTTCGGATGTCCACCACCTTGTCCTCGCCGCCGTTGATCAGGAGGGTGGCGGTCGGCCAGAGCCGGGCGGCGTGGAGGAGGGGATCCACCGTGTCCAGCAGAGGTCCGGTCTCCGGCCACAGGCCCTCGGGACCCCCGCTCCAAAGTCCGTTGGGCTTCCAGGTATCCAGCCAGACGCGGTAGGCTCCCGTGCTTGCCAGGACGACCACGGCGGCGAGTCGCGGCCCCTGCGTGGCCACGGCCAGACCGGGAATGCCGGTCGAGGAACTGCCGAACCAGCCGAGCTTTTCGGGATCCACATCCGGACGGCTCCCGAGGTGACCGACGACCCGGTGGCTGTCCTGGACCGCCCGTTGCGCCGCCAGCGGATTGCCGTGGGCAAAGCGCTCATCAAAGACCAGCCATTGCGGGCGTCGGGCGGGGTCAGGATCGGGAGGATGCGCCACCGAAAAGGCGCACAGGGTCCAGCCCTCACGGAGCAGATTGGTGCTCCAGGCCGGGGGCACGTTGGAGTCCAACGCGCCCAGCATGAGGATGACCGGACGTCGTACAGGCACCGGGGCATCCGGACACGACATCAGGTGCAGCGTGGCGACGGGAAGCCCGGGAGTGTCCAGGGTGACGGACTCGAAGCGCACCGGGCCCGCCTGGAGAAGACATCCCAGAGCCCAGAACCCTGCGGCATGAACCCAGCGGGCGTTGTGACTGATCCGGGAGAACACCGGGAGGATGCTCTTCAACCCAGGGCACAATTTCCAGCCGGACGTGGTGCCGCGCACTGAAACCGTCCCGGAGCTGCATCGACTGCCCGGATCAACCGGAATCCCCGGCACCGGACGGCTTGTGCGGCCGGCCGGGGCCGCATCAGATGTGCACCCAGCCCCAGTTTCACCCCCCCGCGCAGACCGTGTTTCAGCCCGGAGCTGATGCCATGGCGACGAGGCCGGTCCGTGTACCGATGGCCAGGGCCGTGTCATCATGATTCCACGCCAGAGAACTGATGGGAGCGCCCAAGGGCAGGCGATGCACGGCCGTGGATGACTTCCCCGCATTCCATAGCAGCACCTCTCCCTCCTCGCCGCCGGTCGCCAGGAGATGCCCGGCTCGCTGGTAGGCCAGGGCGGTGATCCGACCGGAGTGACCCTGGAGAATCCGCGGAGTCGTTCCGGCGGGTCCGCGTCCGGCGCAGTCCCACACCATGGCTTCCGTCCCGCCATCGGTGGCGAGATAACGGCTGCTGTAGTGCCACGCCAGGTGACGTACCTTGGCTGGATAGCCGCTCATGGCAAGTTCCTCGCCCGGTCGGTACGGCATCTCCCAGATCTGGATGCTCTGCTCCTGCGTACCGGCCACAATCCAGCGGCGGTCCGGGCTCATCGCCACCGAAATCAGCGAGGTTTTCCAGGGCAGCGGTTCCCGGAGTGTCCTGGAAACGGCATCCCAACGGTGCACGCCTCCGTAGGAGGTCAGCAACAGGTCCTTGCCGTCCCGCGCCCAGGCCACGGCGGTCACGGTGCTGGGAAGGGGGTCCAGATCCACCTTCGGCACTCCGTCACCTCCCACAATGCGTACACGTCGGCCGGCAGCCGCGGCGAGCAGCGTGCCTTCCGGAGACCAGGCGACCTGTTCGACCCAGGAGGCTCCCATGGACAGTGAAGCCACCGGCTGTGGTGTGCCCGGGATCCACAGTTTCAGCAAGCCATCCTGCCCGACCGAGGCCACCCGGGCTTCGCGGGGCGAGGTCACCGCGCCAAACGTGCCGCCCTCATGCCCACTCCACTCGTCCTCGCGGGCGCCCGATGCCGCCGAGAGCCGCCAGAGAGGACCAGCGCTGCCCGCGGCCACCAGCCACCGTCCGTCCATGCTCCAGTTCACCGACGCGATGAAATCACCGAGTTCGGCGGACCAGGCCGGCGCCTTGGAGACGGGCAGGGAGGGGTTCACAGCAGCGGAGGGCGACGCACCAGAGGGACCGGCGGGATCCTCAGGCAATGCACCGGCGGAAACCCGCCTGCAGGGCCTCGCGATCGAGATGACGTCCGATGAAGACGATCTGGCTCTTCCGGATTTCGCCGTCCTTCCACGCCCGGTCCGGCTTGCCCTCAAACAGCATGTGCACCCCCTGGAACACGAAGCGCTCCGGGTGGTTTTTGAGACTCAGGATGCCCTTCATCCGGAAAATGTCCTGCCCCTTGGTCTGCAGCAGTTCGCTCAACCAGGCGTTGATCCGCCGCGGATCGATATCCCGGGTTTCCTCGAAGCCCACGCTGGTGACCGTCGCATCGTGGCTATGGCCGTGGGCATGACCGCCATGCTCGTGCGCATGCTCCGGAGCGACCGGATGGCCATTCGCCTCGAGGCGACCCGAGAACTCGCCCAGGCCATGCTGGGTGAAGAGTGCGTAATTTCCGTGCGCCGGAATGTGGACCCGGAACGAGGTGCGGTCCTCGCCCAGCACCAGCTTGTGCATGACGCCCATCCGCATCTCTCCCCCCGACCGGAGCGGGGTGGCAGGAAAGGAGAAGAGGCGCACCGCCTGTTCCTCGGCCGCGTGCAACGCATCGTGGAGTTCTCCGTGACAGTGCCCGCCGGATTCGTGGTCATGCCCGTGGTCATGATCATGGTGCTCCGCCTCCGACGTGGCGTGGTCGTGGTCGTGGTCGTGGTCATGACACTCCGCGTGGGAATGGCCATGGCCTCCGGCATCGAGGGCCACCAGGACCGCGCCCATCACCGGATCCGGGCCGGCTTCCAGCACCAACTGATGCGGGCCGGCATCGAGGTGGTAGGCGCCGCTCCATTCAAACGGCAGTTCCTTCTCCAGAAAGTCCCCGTCCAGGGTGAGTTTGTGGTCGAGATCGAAGGCGTGGATGTTGAGCACCTGATCCACAGAGAGGCCGGCCTGGGTGGTGCGGAAGATCGTGGCCACGGCATTGATGCCGCGCAACCGATCCTCCAGGGCGTCCACTTCGACGGGCGACACCAGGTCCACCTTATTCAGGAGGATGCGGTCGGCAAAGGCGATCTGCGCCTTGGCTTCGGGAGCGTCATCCAGGTGAAGCGAAATGTGCTTGGAATCCACCAGCGTGACGATGCCGTCGAGCCGGAAGGCTGCCTTCATTTCCTCGTCCGAGAAAAAGGTCTGCGCGACCGGTCCGGGGTCGGCGAGTCCGGTGGTCTCGACCAGGATGTAGTCGAACTTCTCCCGCCGTTTGAGCAACTGGCCCAGGATCCGGATGAGGTCGCCGCGAACCGTGCAGCAGATGCAGCCGTTGTTGGTTTCGAAGATCTCCTCGTCGGCATTGATGACCAGGGCGTTGTCGATGCCGATCTCCCCGAACTCGTTTTCGATCACCGCGATCCGCTTTCCATGGCGGGCCGTCAGGATGTGGTTCAGGAGCGTGGTCTTTCCGGCGCCGAGGAATCCGGTGAGGACGGAGACGGGAATGCGTGAATCGGTGGCAGGCATGAAGGGGGGAAGGGAGGCCGGGGAATACACGGGTCAGTTGCCCACGCAGCCGCAGGCAGGTCCGCAGCCATGGGATGGCGGCGGGGGCAGGCTGCACGCTCCGGAAACACACGAGGCGTCGGCACCGGCGCCGGCGAGCATCGGGGCAAAGCCTCCGGAGATGACCCGCTGGACGGGTTGGCCGGATTCGGGATCGAGGCGGAGCGGCGCATCCTTCATGGACTGCTTCACCTCGAACCGGCGGACCTTCTGTCCCGGGGTTGCGGGAATGGTTTCGTAAATGTAGGTCGGCATCGCGGGCCACAAGGAAGCGCGCCCACCCGGTGGGGTCAAGCGCGGCCGAGTCTCCATGGTGGGGTGAGTGCTCGGCGGTGGTACGCGCCGCCA
>JAFLEG010000438.1 GCA_017302195.1 Verrucomicrobiota bacterium | reverse complement strand
CGTCGTCCGAATTCGCCGACTGCACCAGCACCTCCGCGCCGAGCTTGGACGCCTCGGCGACAAAGCGGTCCCGGTCGCGCTGCCAGCGCTCCTCCTTGAGGGTGTCGAGGGAGAGTCCGATGCGGATCTTTCCCGCGGGTCCGGACCCGCTGCCAACCCCGGCGCCGGCTCGGCCGGAGCGCGACAGGACCAGTCCGATCAGGACGCTCAGGATCAATGACCCGGTCACCAGGAGAATGCGTGGATTCATGGAGCGATGCGGGAGCCGGGTGAGGAGAGCATGTCGGCACCCGGCCGGGCGAGTCGGAAAAGGGTTGGGTTGCGGGAATGGATGAACGATGAGCGTTGAGTGATGAGGTGAAGGCAGTGGGAGACGAGGTGACGCGGCCCTAACTTCTCTTGCCTTTCTGAAAACTGAACACGTGAAACTGAAAACTCTCCCTTGCGTCCGGCTGTCGCCCGCAGCACCGGGATCTCCTTGGCCGAGGGGGGAAATGGAACCTCCTCACGTCGTCTCCTACATCCTGGTGTGGCGAATCTCCTGATGAACCGTGCGCCTGTGGAGGTGCCCCCACGTCAGTTCGCTCAGGACCCGCAGGCCAGAAAATGCCGCCAGGCCATGGAGTGCGGGCGGCGGCTTGCCCTGCCGAAGCGGGGCGAAGGCAGGAGCGCAGCGGAGACGCCGCTTTGCCGCGGCGCGCCAACCACGAACCAGGCGTTTATTGGGCCACCCGCGCGTCCGTCGCCTCCGACGCCAAAGCGGTGGCAAGCCACCGCAGTCCGAAGACGCGCCTCCCGGGTCGTTGGCAGGGCGAACCTCGGGGTGTGCGTGTGGAGTCGTCACCACATCCATTCGCCGCCACGCGTACGGCCCGGCGAAGCCTCGCCCCGCGCTTGGGACAAGGATGAAGGATGAGGGATGAGGGATGAAGGGGAAGACACCGCACCTCCCAATCGGCTCCGCCCATCCCCTTGTCATCATCAGGCGACCGCATCACCGTCCGGCTGTCGCACCACACGATGCACCGGTTCTTCGTTCCCCAGATTCCCCCCGACGTTCGGGAGATTCGCCTTCCGGAAGCCGAGGTGCATCACGCGGCCCGGGTGCTGCGCGTGCAGGTCGGCGATCCGGTGCGGGTGCTGGATGGTGCGGGCGGGGTGGGGGAGGGCGTGGTGGCGTCGGTGGGACGGCGCGAGGTGCTTCTGCAGATCGAACGCCAGACCCGGCACGCGCCGCCGTCCTGCCGCATCGAGCTGCTCCAGGCCATCGCCAAGGGTCCGGCCATGGAGGGGTTGCTGCATCGCGCGGTGGAATTGGGCTGCGCCCGGCTGGTGCCGTTGCTGGCGGACCGCAGCGTGAGCCGCCCGGACGATGGTACCGCCAAGCAGGCGCGCTGGGAGGCGCTCGCCGTCGAGGCGGCCAAGCAGTCCGGGAATGTCTGGCGGATGGTTGTGGAGCGTCCGATGACGCCCGCGGACTGGATCGCCCGGGGTGCGCGTCCGGAACTGCTGCTGATCGCCTCCCTGGAACTTCCGGTGCAGTCACCGCGCCGTGCCTTGGAATCATTTCGCATCGCCCGCGGCCGCGGACCGGCATCGGTGGGGCTGCTCATCGGACCGGAGGGGGATTTCACGGCGGCGGAATACGCGGCGTTTCGCGGGGTGGGTGCCGTGCCCATCGGATTGGGGCCGCACGTGCTGCGGGTTGAAACCGCCGCAACGGCGGCGCTGGCCATACTTGGAAACGAACTCGAGACGTCCGTCGCCGTGTAGGACTGCCGAGTGGGCATCCCCCTGGATTTCCAAGGTGGCGGATTGAAGCAGCTCAGACCGGGAGGTGGAGTCCGAACAGCCGTTGGTGCTCCTGCAGGAGGTAGCGGTCGGTCATGCTGGCCACATGGTCGCACACGGCGCGGTGGAGCCCGGCGGAAATCACCGCGTTCCGGGCGGTTCGCCCCAGGGTCTCCGGATGCGCAATGAAGTGCTGGAACACCTCCGCCAACAGCCGCACCGCGCGCCGGTTGGGCTCGTTGATGGCGGGACTGTAGTACAGGTTCCGGTAGAGGTATTTTCTCAGTTCCAGATTGGCGCGGCGGCGTCCGGCGCTGTAACCGACCAGCGGGCGCCGCGCCGCACGCACGGCATCGGCGGAGTCCACGCCGGCGGTGTTCACGTTGCGCAGGGTGGTCTCCACCACGTCGGTCACCTGTTCATCAATGATCTGGCGGATGGTGTAGTAGCGGCGGCTCTCCGCGGGCAGGGCGCCGAACCGCCTCCGGACCTCCCGGGCCGCACCCGCCCAGACCTGCACCTCGGATTGCAGCCGCTTCTCATCGAGCAGTCCGGAGTCCAGGCCGTCGTCCAGGTCATGACTGTAGTAGGCGATCTCGTCCGCGAGGTTCGCCAGTTGCGCCTCCAGGGAGGGCTGACGGTGGGGCACGTCCGGGGTGCCGGGCGGGAGGGGGAATTCCGGCTGGTGCTTGGCCAGCCCCTCGCGGACTTCCCAGGACAGGTTCAACCCGGGAAAGCGGGGGTACTTGCGCTCCAGCAGTTCCACCACCCGGAGGCTCTGCCGGTTGTGCTCGAATCCTCCGTGACCCTTCATCAGGCGATCCAGGGCATGCTCGCCCTTGTGGCCGAACGGGGCATGGCCGAGGTCGTGGGCCAGGGCGATGGTTTCGGTCAGGTCCTCGTTGAGGCCCAGCGGACGCGCCAGATTCCGCGAAATGGCCGCCACCTCCATGGTGTGGGTGAGCCGGGTGCGGAGGTGATCGCCGGTGCCGTTCAGGAAGACCTGCGTCTTGTACTCCAGACGCCGGAAGGCGCGGCTGTGGATGACCCGGTCGCGGTCCCGCTGGAAGTGGGTGCGCAGCGCGGGAGGGTCCTCTGGATGCACCCGGCCCCGGGTGTCCGCGCTGCACTGTGCGTACGGCGCCAGGGTGCCCCGCTCGCGCGCCTCCAGGGCCTCGCGATCCACCAGGGTGCGGGGCGCTTCGGATGGGGACACGGCGGGCATCGGCGGGGAGCATGTGGCGGACGCCGCCGGAGTGTCACGCCCTCCCGAAGACGCCACAAGGCATCGGCGCATCGGCGCATTGCGTTGTCAGAAGACGGAGGCAGGCTGTCCGCTGGCGCGGATGAACATCTATTCGGATCCCACCTTTGACATGGCGTGCCGGCAACTGGACCGCGTGGCGGAGCGGTTGGGCATGCCGGACTCGGAGCGCGAGCGTCTGAAAGCCCCCAAGCGGTCGCTGGTGGTTGCGGTTCCGGTGCGGATGGACGACGGGACCACCCGGGTGTTCTCCGGCTACCGGGTGCAGCATCATCTCACCCTGGGGCCAACCAAGGGCGGCATCCGCTACCATCCCGAGGTGTCGCTGGGCGAGGTGGCTGCGCTGGCCATGTGGATGAGCTGGAAGTGCGCGCTCGCGGGATTGCCCTACGGCGGCGCCAAGGGGGGTGTCACCGTGGATCCGCGCTCGCTCTCGGCCGGGGAACTGGAGCGCCTCACCCGCCGCTTCACCCAGGAGCTGGTGGGATTCATCGGACCCCAGTTGGACATCCCCGCGCCGGACATGGGCACCAACGAGCAGACCATGGCCTGGATGATGGACACCTTTTCGGTGCATGCCGGTCATTCGGTTCCCGGGGTGGTCACCGGCAAGCCGGTGGGCATCGGCGGATCCCTCGGACGCCGTGAGGCCACCGGACGCGGCGTGGCCTATCTGGCCGGCCGGGCCATGGACACCCTGGGCGTGCAGGCTTCGGGCGGCACCGCGGTGGTCCAGGGGTACGGCAATGTGGGCGCCATCGCGGCACACTCCCTGTCGCGCCAAGGCCTGCGCATCCTTGCCGTGAGCGATGTTCACGGAGGCATCCACAACACGCGTGGACTCGACATGCCGCGGGTGGATGCCTGGGCCCTGGAGCACGGCACGCTGCGCGGATTTCCAGACGCGGATCCCATCACCAATTCGGATCTGCTCGAGCTCCCCTGCGACGTCCTGGCCCCTTGCGCCATGGAGCGGCAGATCACCGGCATGAATGCCCCCCGGCTGCGGTGCCGGATCCTGGCCGAGGGGGCCAACGGTCCGACGACTCCCGAGGCGGATGCCGTCCTGGAGGCGCGGGACGACGTCTTCGTCATCCCCGACATCCTGTGCAATGCCGGTGGGGTGGTGGTGAGCTACTTCGAGTGGGTTCAGGGTCTGCAGTCCTTTTTTTGGACGGAGGGCGAGGTCATGGACCGCCTCTTCCGGATCCTGGAGGGCGCCTTCAACCAGACCCTTCAGTTGGCGAGGCGCGATCAGGTCTCGATGCGGACCGCTGCGCTCACGCTGGGCATCCGCCGCGTCTGGGAGGCCAAGCGGGTGCGCGGCCTGTTTCCCTGAGGTTTCCGGGCAATCCCGTCCCCGAAACCGGGGAGAATGTCCCCCAATCGTTGACAATGAAACGCCCGCTCCATAGCCTTCTCATGGTCCGGACTGTGGTACGTTTCTTCCGCGGGGTCCCCCACCCCCACCTCCTTGGCGTGCGCAGTCCGGGCTCTTCATCCGGGTCGCGAAGCGGATCGTGTCCGGAGAAAGGTATTGACCGTTCCGCGGCCTCGCGTAGAAAGCGCGTCCCTTGTTCGCGGGGGTGTAGCTCAATTGGTTAGAGCGCTGCCCTGTCACGGCAGAGGTTACGGGTTCGAGCCCCGCCACTCCCGCCATCTCCCGCAAGCACT
>JAFLEG010000437.1 GCA_017302195.1 Verrucomicrobiota bacterium | reverse complement strand
AAAGTGTTTTCAAACATAAAATTACAATTGAAAACATAACTCCCTGTGGCTACTCGTTGCCGGTGACCAAATCCCCGAACCGGAGAGTGCGCGCCGCGGGCTCCCGTCCCCAGATCCGACCGGCATCCGCGCGCCGTCTAGCAGCGGTGCTGTTCGTTGGCGCCCTCGGACTGTTCTCCCTGGCCGGAGGAGGCCTGACACCGGTGACGCTGGGTCTCCAACCCCGCGTCGCCCGCACCGCGCCCGACGGCGCCTCCGGAAGCCCGGTCATCGCCGGAGAGGGTCGCTATGTGTTCTTCGTCAGCGACGCCAGGAACGTGGTGACGAACGGGGTGGAGAGCTGGGGACTGAACCTTTACCGCTGGGATCGGGAATCAAGCACCACGGAACTGGTGAGTACAGGCATGGGGAACAATTCCCTGGCGAGCGTCGGAGACTATTCCGTGTCTGAGAGTGGCGAACGGGCGGTGTTCTCGGGTCTCGCGATCCCCTTCGAGTCCCCCGAAGAGGGCAACGTCTTCCTCCGGGACATCCCGGCGGGAACCACCACCCTGATCTCCAGACGGCGATGGGAGTTGGAGCCCGTTCCTGGCAACGGGCCGTCCTGGGACCCCATTCTCTCGGAGGAGGGCCGGTGGGTGGTGTTTGCGTCGTTGGCGACCGATCTCGAGTCCGGATCCGGCCCATCAGGCCAGCCAGGGTTGGTGATGCACGATCTCGAGGCCGGCGAATCGCGAAGGATTGCCGTCAACCGTTTCGACGGTGCCGCGTTGGAATACCAGGCCAGCAGGGACGCCGGCCTGGTGGTGTTCCGAAATCCGGAGCGGCAGTACTTCCCGGGTGGCAACCGCTGGACCTCGCTGCTGATCTGGCGGCGGACGGATGCAAGCTATCGGCAGGTGGGACTGTCCCTGGCTCCTTCGGAGGAAATGGGCGCCCCAATGGATCCGTTGATATTCTCGCTGAGTGCCAATGGGAGGCGCCTCGCATTCTATCTTGGGTTCCGGGCTGGTCCCAACGGACGCGGCATCTGGATCTACGACATGGAGACGGCGGCGGCGGAAAGGATTTTGCCCGAGCGTCCCCTGGGATACTTCGACCAGCTTTCCTGGAACGACGACGGAAGTCGCCTCGCCGTCCTGGAAGGACGTCCCGAGGATGGGGTCCAAAGCCGGGTCCATGTCTGGACCGCGGAGGCGGGTGTCCGGCAATTGGCTGGCTGGGTGCAGTCCGGCGTGTCCGTGCCGGCGGATCCCACCGCCATATCGCGTTGTGAACTCAGTCCCGACGGACGGTATCTGCTGTTTCGCACCGCGGAGGGAGTCCCCGCAGCCGGGGTTCCCGAGGGCGGCGGTGAAGCGCACTACCTGTGGGAGCTGGCGACGGGGAAAACGCGGCTCCTCGCCAGGGAGCAGCCGGATCTGGAGCCTGCATTTTCAGCCGACGGACGGTGGCTTGCCTACCAGTCTTCCGAACGTCTGGATCCCTCGGACGACAATGATTCCTCGGATGTGTTCCTCATGGAGCTACCGGACGGAACACCCGAGCGGGTGTCGCTGGGACTGGCGTCGGCGCCTTTGGTGACCGCCGGTGGAGGCAGTTGGGTGGACGGAGGGCTGAGCGACGACGGACGGTGGATCGTGTTCAGCAGCCGGGCGGACAACCTCGTGCCCAACGACGCCAATGACCGGCAGGATGTGTTTGTCCAGGACCGTCTGCTGCGCACCAACCTGATGGTAAGCGTCAATCAAGACGGAGGAAGTGCGGCCGCGGGTGCCCGCTGGGGACGCATCTCGGCGGACGGCCGTTCGGTGGTTTTTCTGAGCGATTCCCCGGACCTTGTGCCCGGAGTAACCAACCGGTTTCCTAATCTCTTTCTCCGGCATCTCCCGTCGGCAACGACCGAGTTGGTGTCGGTGGATCCATCCGGGAGCAGGGCTTTGGGATCGAAACCCTTGAACGTGTGGGTGGCCGGAGATGGCCGGCGGGTGATGATGGAACTGGATGCCTTCGAGGAACGGAATGGGGTGGAGTTCCGCGGCCTCCCAAAACTGCTTGTGTGGGACCGTGGGTCCGGCACCACCCGGAACGCACTCGAGGGTCTCACCAATACCTTCGGTTTCCCGCGAGTCCACCATCCCGGATCCGCCCGGTTTGATCGGAACGGTACCCTGGTGGCATTCAGCAGCGGCTTTGAAGGGGAGGGCACAGTCGAGATCCGGGACTTGGCCTCCGGAGCCCTGACGCGCGTTCCTGTCCGCTCCGACAGTCGCGTGGTGGACTTCTCACAGGATGGGCGCCGGGTGCTGACGCGCTTTGGTCCGACGGAGGAGTATGACCCCGTGCAGGATGCTTGGGTCACCACACTGCTGAGCTACGCGGTATTCGAACGGCATAGCGGCCGGGTGATCCTGCCAGACTTCTCGCAGGTCCTGGCAACGTCCATGCCTCAGTTCACCGGGGATGGCTGCCATCTGTACTTTGTGGGTCGATCCGTGAATGGGGAAGGCGTCGCCACCCAACGCCAGATGTTTCTCTATTCCCTCCTCCACGGGACGATCACTCGCGTACATGCAGAGGCCGGCGGAATCTATCCCGCCTGGGACTACTCCAAAGCGCAAATCACTCCGGACATGCGCTGGATAGTGTTCACCACCGCGACTCCGGGAGAAGGTGGCCTGGACTCCAACGAAACACTGGATGTGTTCATCCACGACCGATACGCAGGAGAGACACGGTTGGTGTCGGCGGGAGCGGATGGGAGGACGGGCAATGGTCCCAGCGTCGGAGGACACCTCAGCGCCGACGGCCGGTTCTTTGCCTTCACCACCTTCGCCGGGGATCTCGTCCCGGGAGATGACTCCCGGTATTCGGATGTGGTGTGGGGCACCGTCGAGCCCATGGCCCCGCTGGATGCCGATGCCGACGGATTGCCCGACGTCTGGGAGCGGGATTGCTTCGGTTCCCTGGCCGAAGGCGCGTCCGGTGACCCCGATCGTGACGGTCAGAACAATCGCGACGAGTTTCTCACGCGGACGATTCCGTCGGATGCCGCCTCACGTCTCTCCGTGATTGGATCGCAGGCACTGCCGGGAGGGGTGCAGGTTTCGTGGGATGGACGTGCCGGAGTGTCCTATCGGCTGGAGCGGAGCGAGGCGTTGGGAGCAGGCGCGGCCTGGAGTCCGACGGGGGATGCAGTTGCCGGGTATGAAGGACGGATGCACCAGGTCGTTCCGGAAGCCGTCGTAACTGCCTTCTTCCGGGTCGTGGTCGCCCCGTGAGGCGGGAGAGATGTCTGCGCAGGTTTCCCTGAACTCGGTTCCCTCGGCCGGCACGCGAGGCGCGTGCACTCCCCGGCAGAATTCACCGCAGCTTCCGGCTCAGCCGAGCCGGGCATCCATGGTGATGGTGGCGTTGAGGACCTTGGAGACCGGGCAGCCGGACTTGGCCTTGGCGGCGAGTTCCTGAAAGACCGGTTCGGTGATGCCGGGGATCTCGGCCGTCACGTCGAGATGGCTGGTGGTGATCGCAAAGGCGCCATCCTTCGCCTCCAGGGTGATCGTTGCCCGGGTCGCGATCTTCCTGGGCGTGAAGCCCGCGAGCCCCAGGATCATGGAGAATGCCATGGAAAAGCAGCCGGCATGGGCCGCCCCGATGAGTTCCTCGGGATTGGTTCCCGGCTCGCCTTCGAACCGGGTTTTAAACGAGTAGGGCTTCTCGACCAGGGCGCCGGAGCCTGTGCTGAGGGTGCCGGTTCCTTCCTTCAGGGAACCCTGCCATTGAGCGGATGCGGTTTGCTTCATGATGAGAGTGCGATGTGTGTGGGTGTTCAGAGCGACGATTGCCCTTGCCGATACCATGGCAGGCGCCGTCGGAAAGGGTCCAGAGGAAGCATCCCCCGCGGACCGATTCGGCTTTGAACTTCCGACCGGCGGGCCATCCTGCAAAGCATGCTTCTCACCCCGGCCGAGCTGGAGTCGCTGACGCGTCTGCTGCACCAGTCCCCGCACTCCCTTTTGGGCATGCAGCCGCTCGGAGATGGCTCGGGGCTGGTGGCTCGGGCGATGATTCCCGATGCCGTGAAGGTCGAGGTGGTGCCGGTGCACGACCGGACGCGTCCCAAGTTTGCCCTCAAGCGCCTGGGCGACACCTGCGTATTCGAAGGGGTCACGCGCAAGGCGACTTTCGTGTATGCCTATGATCCGGTGTTGACCGACAGCGCAGGCCGGCGTTCTCAGGGGCGGGATCCGTATTCCTTTCTGCCGACGGTCGGGGAGACCGACCAGTTCCTCTTCAACGAGGGCAATCACCAGCGCCTGTACGACGTGCTGGGGGCCCATCTCCGGGCACCGGATGGAGTGGCCGGGACCGCCTTCGCCGTGTGGGCGCCCAATGCCCGTCGTGTGTCGGTGGTCGGCGACTTCAACCAGTGGGACGGACGTCGGCATCCCATGCGCCTGCTGGGCGCCTCCGGCATCTGGGAAGTCTTCGTGCCCGGCATCGCTGAAGGAGCCTTGTACCAGTTTGAGATGACCGATGCCGGCGGCGGTTTGAAGGTGGTCACCGACCCGCTGGCCGCCTTCTACGAACTGCCACCGAAGCATGCGGCGGTGGTGTGGGACACCGGGAAGTTCGTGTGGGACGACGCGGACTGGATGCGCCGTCGCTCGGAGTCCAATCCGCTGCGGCGTCCGATGAGCATCTACGAGGTGCATCTGGGCTCCTGGCGCCGGAA
>JAFLEG010000436.1 GCA_017302195.1 Verrucomicrobiota bacterium | reverse complement strand
CGTGTGCTCTTCCGATCTTCCGCGTGGTTCCGATTCTGGATGAGGACCTGATGCTGCATCGCAGTGCGGTCCGATCCTCGGACCTGGAGCGGGAGTCCGGCCGGGCGGGTCCGCTGCTGGACCGGTATGGGGTGGCTGGCGGAGACGTCCTGCTCATCGCCTCCAATGGCGGACGCAACGCCGTCCCGATCGAGATGGCCCTGGGTGCCCGGGAACGGGGTGCCCGGGTGGTGGCGCTCACCAATCTGGCGCAGACCCGCGCCTGGCCTTCGCGTCACTGCTCGGGTCGCCATCTGGCGGATGTGGCCGACGTGGCCATCAACAATGAGGGGGTGGATGGGGACGCCGTGGTGGACTTTCCCGGCTCCGGCCTCCGGGCGGGCCCCACCTCGACCGCCACCGGCGCCTTTGTCCTGAACCTGCTGGCGGTGCAGGTGATCGAAACCGCCCTGGCCCGCGGCCGGAGCCCGGAAGTCTTTGTCAGCAGCAACGCCGGTGGCGAGGCCCACAACATTGCCCGCATCGAGGCCATGCGCCCCTTCAATCCTCACCTGTGAACATCCCGCAGTCCAGTCCCGCTCCCCCTCCGGATCCCCTGGCGCGTCTGCGCTCCGAAGGGGACGTCAACCTGTCACCCCACCGGCGGTCATGGTCCGCCGGCCACATCGGCGCCGCCACCCGTGCGGTGCTCGATGCCGACGCCGCGCAGTTCCTGCATCAATCCCTGTCCACCCCGTGCCTCAATGCGCTCTCCGGCGCCTCAGGGGCCTGGATCGAGGACCGGGAGGGCCGGCGCTACCTCGATTTTCACGGCAACAACGTCCACCAGGTCGGATTCGCCCATCCGCGCGTGGTGGCGGCGATCAAGCAGCAGCTTGACACCCTCAGCTTCTGCACCCGCCGCTACACCTGCGAGGTCGCCATCGAGCTCGCGCGGCGTCTGGCGGAGATCGCCCCGGGCGACCTGAACCGCGTGCTGTTCGCGCCCGGCGGGACGAGCGCCATCGGCATGGCCCTCAAGCTCGCCCGGGTGGCCACCGGACGCTTCAAGTTCGTCTCGATGTGGGATTCCTTCCACGGGGCGTCCCTGGACGCCATTTCGGTCGGCGGCGAGGCGGTGTTCCGGCAGGGGATTGGTCCGCTGCTGCCGGGTTGCGAGCACGTGCCGCCCCCGGAGCCGTCGCGCTGTCCCTTCCGCTGCGGACACCAGTGCAGCCTGGCCTGTGCCGATTACATCGAGTACGTGCTCGAGAAGGAGGGCGATGTGGCTGCGGTCATCGGGGAGACGGTGCGATGCACCCCCTTTATCCCGCCGCCCGACTACTGGAAGCGCATCCGCGCCGCCTGCGATCGCCATGGCGCGCTGCTGATCCTCGACGAGATCCCCATCGGGCTGGGGCGCACCGGACGCCTCTTCGCCTGCGAGCACTACGACGTCGTGCCGGACATCCTGGTCCTGGGGAAGGGGCTTGGCGGAGGGATCATGCCCCTCGCGGCGATGATCGCCCGGGAGTCGCTGAACGTGGCCACGCACACCGCCCTGGGACACTACACCCATGAAAAGAATCCCGTGGCCTGCGCCGCCGGCCTGGCGACGCTCGACATTCTCCGGGATGAACGTCTGCCGGAGAATGCGGCGCGTCTCGGGGAGCGGGCCATGGCCCGGCTTCGCGAGATCCAGCGGCGGCATCCGCTGATTGGCGACGTCCGCGGCAAGGGGCTGCTGCTGGGCGTGGAATTGCAGCGGCGCGATGCCTCGGGGGTCCGCCCGGCCACCGACGAGGCGGAACGCGTCATGTACGGGGCCCTGAGTCGCGGCCTCAACTTCAAGGTGACCATGGGCAACATCCTCACCCTGACCCCGGCCCTGACCCTCACGGAGGCGGAACTGGACGAGGCATTGGACATTTTGGAGGCCTGCATTGCCGAGGTCGGCTGAGGCGCGGAGGGACGTGGTACGGCGGAGCCTGATCCCGTCCGGACCCCGCCGGGCCTCAATTCCGTTGACTCCACGGTGCCCGGGCACAGGTTGATTTCATTCATGCGCACTGTCGTGGATGCGGTTGCCACCGCGCATACCCCGGAGACTCTGGCGGCATCCCTGGCCGGGGAACCGGGGGTGGTCCTGCTGCGCACCGGCACCTTTGACGTGCCGAGTGCGCGGTACTCGCTGGTGGCGGCAGGTCCGATGCTCACCTTCCGGTCCTGGGGAACGGCCTGCGAATCCCGCCTGGCAGACGGCCGTGCCGAGTCCCAGTTCGGCAATCCGTGGCAGCATCTGGCCACGCTCCTGGAGCGCTTTGAGCTTCCGGATGAGGTGGACCTGCCGTTTCCCCTGGGCGGCTGCTTCGGCTACTGGGGCTACGATCTGAAGCAGTTCGTCGAACCCCGGGTTTCCCGTCGGGCGGTCAATGATCTGGAACTGCCCGACTGCCATCTCGGGTTCCATGCGAGCCTGGTGGTGTTTGATCACCAGTTGGACCGCGCCTGGGTGGTCGCCACCGGACTCGATGCCGAAGGCAATCGCAGCGAGGCCCGGGCCCGCGAACAATGGGGCGTCTGGCGGGACCGGCTCTCCCGTCCGGTGGCTGACGTTCTTCCGGCCGCCGCGGCGGGCACCGGGAGACTGGCAGCTCCCCTGGAAAGTTCGCTGCCCCGCGGGGCGTTTCTCGACGCCGTGACCCGCGCCCTGCGGTACATCCGCGCCGGCGACATCTACCAGGTCAATCTCGCCCAGCGGCTCGGGGTCCCGTTTGAGGATACCGGATGGCATTTCTTCCGCCGGCTGACCGCCCGCTCACCGGCCCCATTCTCGGCTTTCCTCCAGTGCGGTGATTTCCAGGTGGTGTCGTCCTCGCCGGAACTTTTCCTGCGCCTCAGCGGACGCCACGCCGTGACGCGTCCGATCAAGGGCACCCGGCCCCGGGATCCAGACCCGGTGCGCGACGCCCAGTACTCGTGGGAGCTCCAGCGCAGCGAGAAGGAGAACGCGGAATTGGTGATGATCACGGACCTGCTGCGCAACGATCTGGGGCGCGTCTGCGAGTACGGTTCGATCCGGGTGCCCGACCTGGCCCGGCTGGAGCGCTTCGCCCAGGTGCAGCACCTCGTTTCGACGGTGGAGGGAGACCTGCGCCCCGGGGTCACGCATCTGGACGCCCTCGCGGCCTGCTTTCCCGGCGGCAGCATCACCGGCGCGCCCAAGATCCGGGCCATGGACATCATTGATGCACTGGAACCGGTGGCCCGCGGGCCCTATTGCGGCTGCCACGGCTATCTGGGCTTCAATCACGAGAGCCAGCTCAGCATCACCATCCGGACGGCCCTCCTCCGGGACCGCATGGCCTGGTTTCATGTGGGCGCCGGCATCGTGGCGGATTCCGATCCGGCGGCGGAGTACGAGGAGACGCTGGCCAAGGCCCGGGGATTTCTCGCGGCGGTGGGACCGGAGGTCGGGATCGCCGGTGCAGGGTCTGCCGCCCTCCCCAAGGGGGCCCGGGCGTGATGTCTGCCGACGCCCCGCAAACGGAGGTCTGGATCAATGGGCAGTGGAAGGCTCCGGCGGAGGCGACGGTCTCCGTCCTGGACCGCGGGTTCCTGTACGGTGACGGGCTGTTCGAGACGGTGCGGGTCCACTCGGGCCGCCCGTTCCGCTGGATGGAGCACCTGGATCGTCTCTGGCTGGGCGCCCGCTTTCTACGCATCCGGCTCCCGTTCTCCCGGGTGGAACTGACCCGGGCCGCCGAGGAACTGGTCCGCCGGGGCGGCCTGCCCGAGTCCATCGTCCGGCTGGCCCTATCCCGGGGCGTCGGTCCCCGCGGCTATTCCCCCCGGGGCGCCGACCATCCCACGGTCGTGCTCACCCTCCATCCGGCGCCACCCCTCGACGCCGCCCGGCCGCCGCGATGGCGGCTGATCACCTCAAGACTCCGAATTCTGGATGACGATCCGCTGACACAGTTCAAGACCGCCAACAAACTGCTGCAGATCGTTTCACGACTGGAGTTCGAGAATCTGGGGCTGGACCACGACGATGCCCTGCTGCTGAACACCCGCGGCGAAGTCGTGGAGGCCACGTCCGCCAATGTCTTCTGGGTGGAGGGCGGCCGACTCTACACGCCACCGCCGCTCTCGGGTGCCTTGCCGGGAATCACCCGGGGAGTCGTTCTGGAGCTCGCTTCCGCCCTGGGCATTCCCGCGCTGGAGGCGATCGCCGAGGGCCGGCGCCTCCACAGTGCCGACGGCGTATTCCTCACCCTGAGTTCGCTTGGCATCGTCGAGGTCAGCCATCTTGATTTCCAGCCCCTGAGGAGCGACCCGGTCGTTGAGCGTCTCCGTCGCGCCTATCTGGACCTGGCATCCCAGCCCGCGGCCGGTGCGGGTGGCTAGCGGATGTCTCCACCGATTCGGTACCGGCTTCGAGAACGCGGAGATGTCACCCGGGTGGGCCGAGGCTTCGTCCGAGCCGTACGTGCAACCGCGAATTGACGGGGGGCACCCGACTTGCGCACACCGGTTCACCCTATCGGGGCGCGCTTCACTTCATCCCTCATCCTTCCACCCCGTCAGTACCACCGCAGTCGGAACCACGGGAACACCACTTCCACGGCCACGATTACCAGGAAGATCAGGCTTACGGCGGCATTGAGCTTGAAGAAGGCGGCGTTGATCGAGACCGGATCCCGCCGCCGGGCCAGCAGATGCTCCATCAGCAGCAGTCCGAGAATGAGGGCCAGGC
>JAFLEG010000435.1 GCA_017302195.1 Verrucomicrobiota bacterium | reverse complement strand
CGGAGGGGGAATGGTCCCGGGGATTGCATCCAGGCATGCGCTTCCAGGTGCTCGCCTCCAGCCTTCGCCGCAATTACATGATGCTGTACATTGAGCTGGATCCCGGGGCTGGGATTCCATCCCACGACCATCATGGCGATGAGGAGATCTATGTGGTGTCAGGCGATCTGGTGACCGAAGGACGTCTCCTCAAGGCAGGTGATTTTGTTCATGCCGACGGGGGATCGCATCACCACGACCTCGTGTCCCCCGGGGGGTGTCAGGCGATCCTGCTCACGCCGCTGACCTCGGCCCTGGCCGAGGCGGCGAAGCGGACGGTGAAGCAGGCCTCGCAGGTGGTGAAGAACTCCCTGGGGCTTTAGCCCGGAAATTTCACACGCTTTCCCTGCGCCTCGCGACGAAAGCGTGTGAAACATCCGGGCTCGGGCCCGTCTGGTTCTCAATTGTCGGTTTGCGACGCGGTCGGGGATGCGGATAGCCTCCGGGTCCCGGTTGCCGGCATCACGCCGGGAGCTGGTCATCTCTCGACACGCCATGAGCCAGAGCCGACTCGAATCCGACACCATGGGGCCCATCGAGGTGCCCTCCCAATGCTACTGGGGCGCGCAGACCGCCCGGAGCGTCCACTTCTTCAAGATAGGCGATGATGTCAAGCCGCGTGCGGTCATCCGCGCCATGGGATTGCTCAAGAAGGCCTGCGCCCAGGTGAATCATGAGCTCGGCAAGCTGCCGGAGGACAAGCTGAAGCTCATCGTTGCGGCGGCGGATGAGGTGATCGAAGGGCGTCTGGACGACCATTTCCCCGTGCGCATCTGGCAGACCGGGTCCGGCACCCAGTCGAACATGAACGCCAACGAGGTGATCGCGAACCGGGCCATCGAGATGGCCGGCGGCGTGATGGGGTCGAAGAAGCCCATTCATCCCAATGATGATGTGAACATGTCGCAGTCGTCGAACGACACCTTCCCGACGGCGATGCACATCGCTGCGGCCGAGGAGGTGGTGCGGATGCTCCTGCCGGCGTGCCGCACCTTCCGGGAGGCCCTGGAGGCCAAGCGCGTGGAGTTCGCCGACATCGTCAAGGTCGGGAGGACCCATCTGCAGGACGCGACACCGATCACCTTCGGACAGGAGTTCTCCGGCTACGTCGCGCTCATGGACCGCAACATGGCCCGGTTGGAGGTCGTGTTGCCGGGGTTGTTGGAACTGGCCATCGGCGGGACGGCCGTGGGCACCGGTCTCAACTCGCATCCCGAGTTTGGCCAGCGCGCGGCGACGCGCATCGCCGAGCTGACGGGGCTGCCCTTTGTGAGCCACCCGAACAAGTTCGCCGCCCTGAGCGCGCACGACGAATTCGTCTTTGCCTCGGGCGCCCTCAAGACCCTCGCCGGATCGCTCATGAAGATCGCCAATGACATCCGGTGGCTGGGATCGGGTCCGCGATGCGGCCTGCGTGAGCTGCAGCTTCCCGAGAACGAGCCCGGGTCTTCCATCATGCCCGGCAAGGTGAACCCGACCCAGAGCGAGGCGATGACGATGGTCGCGGTGCAGGTGATGGGCAACGACGTCACCATCGGCATCGCCGGCAGCCAGGGGAACTTCGAGCTGAACGTCTTCAATCCGGTCATGGTGTACAACTTCCTGAACTCCGTCCGGCTGCTCTCGGATACCATGATCAGCTTTGCCAGCCACTGCCTGGCTGGGTTGACGGTCAACCGGGAGGTGGTCGCCCACTATCTGGAGGTCAGCCTGATGAATGTCACCGCGCTGAACCCGCACATCGGCTATGAGAAGGCCGCCGCCATCGCAAAGAAGGCCCAGAAGGAGGGAACCAGCCTCAAGGAGGCCGCCCTTGCTCTCGGACACCTGACCGCCGATCAGTTTGATCAGTGGGTCAATCCGGAGCGGATGACCCGTCCGTGATTGCAGCGGGAGTCACTGGGCGACTCTTGATTGCGCGGTGGGATCCGCCCTCCGGTCTCCGGGCTGTCCTTGAGCGCGTGAATCCCGGGGGGGAACCCGATTCCCTCCCCGGTTGCCTCAGTTAAGTTCCTTGCGCTTTCCGTGGCTGCTTAACGCCCGGATTTGGCTGAACTCTCGGTGTCATCCGCTGGATCCAACCAGCACCGGAGTCCAGGGAACCGGGCGGTGAGCCCCGGAATTCCGGATCGGCCCAGGACGAGCAGTGCCGTGGAGACCGAGTCGGATTCCGTGGCCGAAGGCAGGATAACCGCTGCGAACGTTACGCCGGTGACGGGAAGTCCGGTCCTGGGATCCAGCACATGCCCAAGCATCCCACCTTCAGCGTCACGAAAAGCCCGACCCCAGACTGCGGACGCCGACAGGGACTCGTTCCGCAACGCTACGGCCCTCGGCTTGATGGGGTCGAAGGCCTGTCCCGAAGTTGCGAGCGGGTGATCAGGGGATGGGGCGGATGCCAAGGCGATGGTCCAATGCTCCTCGCCGGGGGGCGCGCCCAGGGCGACGACGGTGCTGGTACCCCCGTGGAGTAGGGCCGAGCCGACCCCGGCGTCCCGGAGGATGCCTGCCGCCCGATCCAGGGCATACCCCTTGCCGATGGCCCCGAGGTCCAGGAGGCCCGGAAGGTTGTCGCGAAATCGAACCGTGCCGTCCGTAGGGTCGAGCACCACTCGGGACCACCCGGAGGCCTTCCTTGCGGAGGCCAGCACTTCGGGTTCCGGGAGATGCCCGCTGCCACCGTGGAAACCCCAGGCCCGGATCAGGGGCCCGGCGGTCACGTCGAAGGCCTTGCAGGTCCGGTCGCTCAGGCTTCGGGCCTGTTCCAGGAGTCGGAAGGTCTCGGGCGCAATCCGCACCGGTCCGGAGGCGGCGCCGGCATTGATCCGTGCGATGTCGGACTGCGGACGATAGAGGCTCAGGGCATTTTCCAGGCGCTCGATTTCATCCAGCGCCTCCTCGCCGGCGGCGCGCAGGGCGTCCGGGCGTTCCCCGATCAGCACCATCTCGAAGCGTGTAGCCATCGCGTGGCGGGCGACGCGGACGGTGTGCGGCCGGGATGAGGGGGATCCGGACATGGCGTCCGGCAGGGTTCCTGAACTCCCCGTGAAAATCAAAACGCCGGCTCCTTGCGGAGCCGGCGTGCAGCCGATGTCGCCTGGCGACGGATCTCAGGATTCGGCGTCCCAGCCGTAGTACGGCACGGGGATCTCGCGTCCGGATTTGTCGGTGACCTTGCGGGTCTTCTCGTCGAAGTAGCACATCACGCCCATGCGGTCGGAGGCCTCGGCCAGCGAGATGACCGTCTGCACCTTGACCGCCAGGTTGATGTTGGCATTCGGCTCCTTGTTGGCCCGGATGCTGTCAAAGTAGTTCTTGTGGTGCGAGGCGACGCTCTCGCCGCTGAAGGCGGGGCTGGTCTCCGGCTCGATCTCCTCGGCGAAGGGCCGCTCGGGCTTCAGTTCCACCCGGTTGCCCGCCATGGTCAGGTTGGCCTTGTGGCCGCGGATCACTTCCTGGGTGCCCAGTTCGTTGACCGTGCTGGAAGTGATGTGCATCACGTAGCCGCTGGGGAACTCGGCGATGAGTTCGATGATCTCCTCCACGTCGCGGACATACTTGGTGTCCTGCTTGCGGCCCTCCTTGTAGAGGTCGGTCTTGAAGGCCTTGCTGCCGATGGCGGCCACGCGGGTCGGGAACTCGGGTTTGCCGGTGGCCAGCATGTAGGGGTGCAGCTTGTGCGGGAAGAGGTCGCCCAGGAGGCCGGAGCAGTAGGGGTAGTATTTGCGCCAGCGGAAGAAGTGGTCGGCGTTGAATCCGATCTTCTTCTTGATCTGGTCGCCCTGCCACATGGCCCAGTTGGTGTCGGCATCCGTGCACCAGGGCTGGATGGTGTAGTTCCACTCGCCCCACGGATTGTTCCGCATGTAGCTGCCCTGGAGCATGACCAGCGGCCCGATCTTGCCGGCCTGAACCCACTTGGCGGCCTGATGCCACTTGTCGTCGGAACATCCCTGGGAGCCCACCTGGAGGATTTTCCCCGTCTTCTTGACGGTGTCGTAGATGCGGAAGGCCTCGGCCAGATACCGGGTCATCGGCTTCTCCACATACACATGCTTCCCGGCCTCCATGGCGTCGCAGGACACCGGGGTGTGCCAGTGATCCACCGTGGCGCAGAAAATGGCGTCAATATCCTTTCGGGCGAGGAGCTTGCGGTAGTCCTCGAATCCCTCGGCGTCGCCGGCTCCGCCCTCGGCGATCTGCTTCTTCGCGGCCTGGACCCGGTGCTTGGAAACATCGCACACCGCGGCCAGGGCAATGTTGTTCTCCTTGAAATGGGCCACGCTCTGGCCGACGTGGGCACCGGCACCCTGGCCGCCCACGCCGATGTAGCCGCAGACGATCTTGTTGTTGGCGCCGGTTACGTTGGCGGACGGCGCCTGATTCTGGCCGTACACCGGCGTCTTGAAGGTGCGGACCGCGCCGGCAACTGCCAGCGCTCCCGTGGTCCGGCGGAGAAACTCGCGGCGGGAGGGAATGGACGTGGATTCGTTGGACATGGGAGCAGAGAGGAGGAGATGCGTGTGAACTGCTGAGGAACGGACGCAGGCTACCGGCCGTCCATTCGAGGTCAACGCGGAAGCCGGAGTCCGGCTGGCACGGGGCGCATCTTGACACTGCCCCCGAAAGCGAGGAGGAGAAAGGGAGTTCCTCCTCAACCTCAAAAGAAAGGAGCCAGGATGAACCAAGAGTCAGGGCGCCCGCGAAGCCTCCGGGAGATTGAACTG
>JAFLEG010000434.1 GCA_017302195.1 Verrucomicrobiota bacterium | reverse complement strand
GGGGCCGCGCGCCCCCGCGATGCCGTGGCGCGTTTCGGCTTTTCGCGCACCAGATCGTCGTAGTAGATGAACTCGTCGCAGTTGGCAATCAGCAGGTCGGACGTCGACTTCTTCACGCCCACGCCGATCACCGTCTTGTTGTTCTCGCGCAACTTCGACACCAGCGGCGAGAAGTCGGAATCGCCCGTGATCAGCACGAACGTGTCTACATGCGATTTCGTGTAGCAGAGATCCAGCGCATCGACCACCATGCGGATGTCCGCGGAGTTCTTCCCCGACATGCGCAGGTGGGGGATCTCGATCATCTCAAACGCCGCCTCGTGCAGGTCGCGCTTGAACTCCTTGTACCGGTCGAAGTCGCAGTAGGCCTTCTTCACCACGATGTGCCCCTTGAGCAGCAGGCGCTCCAGCACCTTCTGGATGCTGAACCGCGGGTACCGGGCGTCGCGCGCGCCCAGGGCGATGTTCTCGAGATCGAGGAACACCGCCATGGTGGCGTCGGAATCAATGGAACTCATGTCCCCGACATCGTACCCGGCGGCGCCCCGATCACCAAGGGCGCATCTTGGGTTCCGGATGCAGAGGGGAAGTTTTCAGATCCAAGTTTTCAGTTTTCAGCAAGGCGCATTGGGGAGGGGAAGCCGTTGGACGGTGTCGTTCGATTTGCCGCAGGACCCCTCGAGACACCCCGCTTCAAAACCGGGATACAGATCCAGGGGAACGTCACCGTCCGCCCCGGCGGCCACGTCCGCGGGAACGACGCGCATCCTCCTTCGCCCGGCCAGTGGCACCCGGAGACTTGAGTTCCACGCCGCCCATGCGGTGCTTCAGCTCCCGGATTTGGTCCCGTAGCAGCGCCGCCTTCTCAAATTCCAGCGCATTGGCCGCCTGCACCATCTCGCCCTCCAGCTCCCGGAGCGTCTCGGTCATGTCGAACTGCTCGACGCTCTCGTTCAGCGCCGCCGCCGCGGCGCTGCGGGCCCCGGACTGGCTGGACAACCCGCCCTCCAGGGCCCGGGTCACCGAGCGCGGCGTGATGCCATGCTCCCGGTTGTAGGCGAGCTGCTTCTCGCGACGGTAGCCGGAGACGGCGAGGAACTTCTGGATGCTCTGGGTGCGGACGTCGGCATACAGGATGACCTTCCCATTCAGGTGGCGCGCCGCGCGCCCGATGGTCTGGATGAGGCTGGTCGCGCTGCGCAGGTAGCCCTCCTTGTCGGCGTCCAGGATTGCCACCAGGGACACCTCGGGCAGGTCCAGTCCCTCGCGCAGCAGGTTGATTCCCACCAGCACGTCGCACTCCCCGCGGCGCAGGGCGCGCAGGATCTCCACGCGCTCGATGGCGTCAATTTCGCTGTGCAGGTAGCGCACGTTCACCCCGAGATCCCGGAGGTAGTCGGTCAGTTCCTCGGCGGTCCGCTTGGTCAGCGTGGTCACCAGCACGCGCTCCTTCCGGTCCACCCGCTGACGCGCCTGCTCGATCAGGTCGTCAATCTGACCCTTCAACGGCTTGAGCTCGACCTCGGGGTCCACCAGGCCCGTCGGACGCACGATCTGCTCGGCCACATTGGAGGGCCCGGCAAATCCCATTTCCAGCGGACCGGGCGTCGCGCTGACGTGGATCGCCTGACCGGTGATGCTGCGGAATTCGTCGAAGTTCAGCGGACGGTTGTCCAGCGCGCTCGGCAGGCGGAATCCGTGCTCCACCAGAACCTTCTTCCGCGCCATGTCCCCGGCGTACATGCCCTGGATCTGCGGCAGCGTGGCGTGCGATTCATCCACGATCAGGAGAAAGTCCGCGGGGAAGAAATCCAGGAGCACGCCCGGCCGGGATCCCTGCGGCCGCCCCGCGATGTGCCGGGAGTAGTTCTCGATGCCGGAGCAGAAACCGAGTTCCTGGAGCTGCTCCAGATCGAACTCCGTCCGCATCTTGATCCGCTGGGCCTCCAGCAGCTTGCCCTGGGCCTCGAAGGTGGCGATGCGCTCCCCCAGCTCGTCCCGGATGCTCAACAGTGCCCGGTTGATCTTTTCCTGGGGCGTCGCGAATTGCTTGCTGGGAAACACATTCAATGCCTCCAGCGCCTCGATGAAGTCGCCGGTCAGCGGATCGAAGCGCGTGAACCGCTCGATCTGATCCCCGAAAAACTCGATGCGCACCGCGTCCTCGGCAAAGGCCGGCTGCAACTCCACCACATCGCCGCGCACGCGGAAGCGCCCACGCTCGATCTGGATGTCGTTGCGCGCGTACTGGAGATCCACCAGACGCGACAGCAGCGTGTCGCGTCCGATCTCCTGTCCGATCCGCAGCGGGATCACCATGGACTCGTAGTCATTGCGGTCCCCGATGCCGTAGATGCAGGACACGCTGGCCACCACGATGACGTCCCGGCGGGTCAGCAGGCTGGACAGCGCCGAAAGCCGCAGGCGCTCGATCTCGTCATTCACCGAGGAATCCTTCTCGATGAAGGTGTCGGTGCGCGGGATGTAGGCCTCGGGCTGGTAGTAGTCGAAGTAGCTGACGAAGTACTCCACCGCGTTGTTGGGGAAGAACGCCTTGAACTCGGCGTACAACTGGGCGGCCAGGGTCTTGTTGTGCGAGATGATCAGCGTCGGGCGGCTGGTCGCGGCGATGACGTTGGCCATGGTGAAGGTCTTGCCCGAGCCGGTGACGCCCAGCAGCACCTGGTTCGCCTCCCCGCGGCGCAGCCCGTCGGTCAGCTTGGCAATCGCCCCCGGCTGATCGCCGGCGGGGCTGTAGGGGGACACCAGTTCGAATTCCGGCATTGCCCGGACAGGGTACCGGCTTGATGGCCCCTGGGAAAAGGATGAGCGATGAAGGCTGAGTGAGGAACTGGGGGAAGCGCGTCGGATTCCGTACAGGCAGGACACTTGGTTCCGGTCTTCGGCTGCGGTGCTCACTTCGATGCAAAGGGATTGCTGCGCCGCTGCGGAGTCCCCGACGGGAACACGAAGACGCCGGTGGGCTCCCCCGTTTGCGGCCGCTCTGCTTCCTTTGTGCCCTTCGTGTCCTTGGCGTGAGGCATCTCCGGTCCGAAATGTCGTGCCGGTTTTTCGGTGGACCGGCACGCTAGGATGCCGAGGTGAACACGATGCACCGTCCCATTCCGGACGCCGAGCAGCGGGAGGCCTGGCGCCGCCGGGACGCCCGCTACGACGGCGCCTTTGTCATCGCCGTCAGCACCACGGGAATCTACTGCCGCCCCTCCTGCCCCTCGCGTCCGGCCGAGGACCATGTGGCCTTCCTGCCCGATGCCGCGGCCGCGGAGCAGGCCGGCTATCGCGCCTGCCGCCGATGTACGCCGGACCGCATGGCCGGCGAGCCTCCGGAGGCGATCTCACGTCTGTTGCGCCAGGTGGAGGCCTCGCCCGACACCCGGATCTCCGCCGCCGATCTTCGCGCCCTGGGCCTGGCGCCGGATACCGTCCGGCGGTGGTTTCTGCGGCACCGGGGAATGACCTTCTCCACCTGGTGCCGACGTCGCCGGCTGGGGGCCGCATTGCAGCAGTTGGGCGCCGGCGCGCCGCTGGACGACGTCGCCCTGGGGCACGGCTTCGAATCCCACAGCGGATTCCGATCCGCCTTTGAACGGCTGTTCGGGAAGGCGCCGGGCCAGCTCCGGACCGGGCAATGCCTCCATGTGGCACTGCTGCCCACGCCACTCGGTTCCATGCTGGTGGCTGCAGATCGCCAGGTCGTCCGACGTCTGGTGTTCGCCGACCCCGCCGCCCTCGCGGATTCCTACCGCGAACTGTCTCGCACTGCCGACATGCCCGTCGTGCCGGGATCCAATCCGGTGCTGGAGCGGCTGGCGGGCGAGCTGGAGGAATACTTCGCCGGACGCCGCCGAGCCTTCTCGGTCCCCCTCGACGGACACGGCACGCCGTTTCAGGAACGGGTGTGGGCGGCGCTGAGGAACATCCCGTGGGGAGAAACACAGAGTTACGGCGACATTGCCCGTCGCCTGGGCACCCCCCGGGCGATCCGCGCGGTGGCTCGGGCGAATGCCGCCAATCCCCTCTACCTGCTCAATCCATGCCATCGCGTGATCGGCAAGGACGGGAAGCTCACGGGATACGCGGGCGGACTCTGGAGGAAGGACCGTCTGCTCGCGCTGGAACAGGCCGGCCATGGCAACCCGTCGCTCTTCCCGGAAGCCGTACTTGCCGCCTCCCGGACTTCCCGTTGAGACTGTCGCCCACCAAAACCACATCGCATGACCCGCCCATGAGCACCTCCCACTCCGACGCCCTGGTCTTCTTCGGCGCCACCGGGGATCTGGCCTACAAGAAGATCTTCCCGTCGCTCCAGGCCATGCTGAAACGAGGCCACCTCAACGTGCCGGTGATCGGCGTCGCCAAGGCCGGATGGACTCTGGACCAGCTCAAGGCCCGCGCCCGGGACAGTCTGGAAAAACACGGGGGCCTGGATCCGGCGGCCTTTGAGAAGCTCAGCGGACTCCTGCGGTACGTGGATGGTGACTACGGCGACGCCGCCACCTTCCAGACCCTCAAGCAGGCGCTGGGCGACGCGCAGTCCCCCGCCCACTACCTCGCCATCCCCCCCCTGCTCTTCGGCAAGGTGGTCGAGCAGCTCGCGGCCGCCGGCTGTGCCGGACCCGGCGCGCGGGTGGTCGTGGAGAAGCCGTTTGGCACCGACCTGGTCTCCGCCCAACGGCTAAACCAC
>JAFLEG010000433.1 GCA_017302195.1 Verrucomicrobiota bacterium | reverse complement strand
AAGCCCGAACTCATCCGCCAGGACGGCAAGCCACTCGAAGGCGGTCCGGCCGTCACCTTCCAGGGACCCGCCGGCGAACTGGCGCGCCCTCAGTACGCCTTCCGTCCGCGCGGGCAGTCGGGAAAGTGGGTCTCCGATCTGATCCCGCACCTGGCGGAGCTCACCGACGACATCGCCTTCATCCATTCGCTCACCAGCAAGTCCAACACCCACGGACCGGCGGAGAACTTCCTCTCCACGGGGGCGGTGCTGGACGGCTTCCCCAGCCTGGGCGCCTGGGTCAGCTATGCGCTGGGCAGCGCAAGCCAGGACCTGCCGGCCTATGTGGCCATTCCGGACCCCCGGGGCGTGCCGCAGGCCGGCGCGAACAACTGGGGTCCGGGGTTCCTGCCGGCGGTCTTCCAGGGCACGCCCATGAGCGCCAGCGCCCCCATCCGGCATCTCACGCCGCCCTCCGGCACGTCCCCCGGTGCGGATGCCGCCGCCCGGCGGCTGCTGCAGCAGATGAACGCCCGGCATCTGGAGAATCATCCGGAGGACGAACGCCTGGCCGCGCGCATCGCCAGCTACGAGCTGGCCGCCCGCATGCAGCTCAGCGTCCCCGAGATTCTCGACCTGAACGGCGAGCCCGCCCATGTCCTCCGGATGTACGGCGCCGACGACACCGCCAACCCCCAGAAGGCCGGCTTCGCCCGCAACTGCATCCTGGCCCGGCGTCTGATCGAGCGCGGAGTCCGCATGGTGCAGTTGTTCAACGGCGCCTATGCCAGCGGCGGCGAACTCAACTGGGACGGACACAACAAGCTCAAGGAGCAGTACGACCGTCACGCGGCGATCCTGGATCAGCCGGCGGCCGCGTTGATCCGGGACCTCCGCCAGCGCGGACTCCTCGAGGAGACGCTGGTGGTGTGGTGCACCGAATTCGGCAGGATGCCGATGTTCCAGAAGGGCTCGCAGGGCCGGGACCACAATCCGGACGGATTCACCTGCTGGCTGACGGGCGCCGGGGTGCGTCCTGGCGTGAGCATCGGACGCACCGATGACCTGGGACGGCGGGCGGTCGAAGACGTCCTGAGCCTCTATGACTTCAACGCCACCCTGCTCCACCTGCTCGGGCTGGACCACGAACGCCTCACCTTTGAGCACAATGGCATCCAGCGCCGCCTGACCAACGTGGAGGGCGAGATCATCCGCGGCGTGCTCCACGCGTCGCAGGACGCCCGGGGGCCCGGGCATCCGTCAGGCGCGTGATTCATCCAGGATCCGGGAGGAGTGATGCACCTCAGCGCCCCCCCCAGTCGCACAGGCTCTCCACATACGCCGCCGAGCCATCACGCAGCCAGCCGTCGAGCTGCGCCGGATCCTTGAGCTGCTGCCCCCGGAGACGCGGCACCACGACAAAACGGCAGGGCATGTCGGGCAGCGCGGTCAGATCGCTCCAGAGCTTCTCGAACTGGGCGACGGGAAACACATCCTCCTGGCCGTGCCCCCAGCGCTTCTTCACCTCCTTCAGGGTGACGTAGGTTGGCAGTCGGGAGGCGAGCGTGCGGATCGCGGGGAGGATGCGCTCGTCCCGCTGCGCCATCACGTCCTCCCGGGTGAGCCCCATCGCTCCGAGCAACCGGTCGAGATGGATCCAGGTGGTCATGGAGTTGTAGTAGCTCAGCTTGAACTCGTCCTCCTCCCGCGGCATGGCCAGCCCTTCGACCAGGCGCACCTGTCCGTTGACCCGCGCCAGCCCGCCACCGCGGTCCTCCAGCCGCCGGGTGATCACCTCGAAAGTCAGGCAGGCCTCCCCCTCCAGGTGCTGGCCGAGCATCGCCGGATCGGCGGTGGCGCCCAGGGTGTCAATGTTGTGCAGCATCAGGTGCCGCAGCGCGGGACGCTCGGCAAGCAGGCGGGCAAGCACGCCGTTGCGCAGCAGGTTCGGGATCTCGAAGAAGTGCCCCACCGGATGCAGGCACTGGAGCGGCAGGTTGTCCGTGTAGTCTCCTGCCTCCCCGGCGGACCGAGCCCACCCGATGAGCGCGGTGCGCAGGCTGTCGCGGACCTTCTGCTGCTGCACGTCCAGCAACTGCTGGGGCATCTCCTCCCACTGAAACCGCAGGTCCCGCTCGGTGGGGATCATGCGCAGGCCGACGCTGCGGCCCGGGGACAGCATCAACGGTCCCTCGTAGCCGTAGTGGGCCGCCCGATCCAGAAAGGCGGCGGTGGGCTCATGGGTGGCGTAGCTGGTGGTGATGACATGCGGCAGGGGCACGCCGATCTGCCGCGACACCCGGCGCGACTTCGCCAGGTGCGTCTCCAGGAAGGTGCGGTGGCGTCCGGCCAGCCGCGCATACGGATGCAGCGCCTTGCAGGTGCCGGCGCCGCCCGTCCAGCGCGATCCCGCGCCGGCGGCCAGACTCACCACCGCCACCTCCCCGCGCCGCAGGGAGGCTTCGCCCAATTCCCGCAGACGGCGTTCCGCGGAGGCGGACGCCCCCGGAGCCGACCGGTCCACCACGTCGCCGGGCTGGACATCCTCCAGGATGGCATCGGCACGCAGGCGGTTCTGGGCCAGACCGATCCGCCCCTCCCGGATATCGGACCGGATCTGCTCATGCTGCGCCCGGTCGAATCCGTGGCGCTCGAGCAGTTCGGACAGCGTGGCCCCGTCGCCGCGGCCGGACTTGCCGCGGGGCAGCAGGGCGTCGAAGAGCGACTGCACCATGCCGCGCAGCTCCGGACGCGTCCGCGCCGCGGCGCCGAACTTGTCGAGCTCCGTGCGCCGCGCCGCGGGAAGCTCATGACGGTCCTGGCGCAGCAGCGCCGGCGCCACCAGGGTGTAGTAGCCCGAGGGCATCAGCGCCTCGTCGCCCCGGAGCAGGTCCGCACAGGTCCCGTGCTCATTGATCGCGTAGTCGAACACCACCGGGTCCATGGCAAAGGGCAGCGCACTCTGCAGCTCGCGCTTGGTCTCCAGCATCAGGACCTGCAGCCGCTCCTGCGCCTCCCGCTTGCGGCGCGGATCAAAGATGAAGCCCATGCCGCCGCCCGACATGCCGCCGAGCATCCAGAAGCCCCAGAAGTCCGAACCGAACTCCACCTCGCACTGCGCGATGAGGCGTTCCGTGAAGGCGTTGGAGGCCCAGGGGATGATGGTCTGGATGGGCTGGCGGAAGTTGCGGGTGGTCGCGGCGCCGACCGCCCGGATGTCGCCGCGCTTCAGCGCCGCGATGACCTCGTCGAGCACCGTCAGGGCATCCTGACGCCCATGCCACTCCGCCTCGCAGCGCAGCAGATACTTCTCGGTCACCATCTCCAGGATCGGTCCGACGTTCTGCGCCATGCCGCCATGCACCACCACCAGCGAGTTCATCAGCGCCTGCCGGGCGCTCTCCGGGATCTCGTCGCGGCTGAAGACATGATGCGATGGCATGAGGCGTCCGCGGGAAATGCCCAGTTCCGGATCCCCCTCCCCGGCGGGCACGCCCGTGATGAGCTTGATGCCCGGCCAGACGCCGCCCGAGTCCTGCCATCCGCCGCCGCTGCCGCCCAGCCACTCGCCCAGCAGCGCCCGGGCCAGCACCACCCGCCGGTCGGGCTCGGTAAGCGGTCCCGTGAGGCCGGCGCCATGGGTCTGGCCGGTGGCCCGCATGCAGACGCTGATCAGGGATCCCAGCAGATTGGTGCTCACCGCCAGGCGCGAACCCTTGGGGATGTCGTTGACGGACGAGACGATTTCCAGGCCGCGTCCCGGTCCGAGCATGCGGGCCAGGAGATCCGCGAGGGATTGTCCCGAACCCTCGATCCCGGGCGGGACCAGGCCGGCGGCAATCACCGCGGCCTTGAGCAGCCCCAGATAATCCCGCGCGAAATCAAAGACCTCGGCCAGCGAGGTGAGGTCTGCGGTCGCCCCGAGGTCCACCGACGTGAGGCGCAGCACCGGCTCGTCGAGCACCCGGAGCCAGGCGCTCACCGGGGGTCGCGGGGCGGCGTCGCGTCCATGCACCCCGAGGTCCACGGAGACATTCAGCACCCGGGCACCCTCGGGATAGTCCATGCCCAGGAAGAAGATGTCGCTCCATGCGGAATGGGTGAGGTCCATGCGCACCGGCGTCTGTTCGCGCAGGATCGGGTAGGTGCCGTCCGCGGCCATCTCCAGCAGCTCTGGACGGATCCGCAGCGGTTGATCGGCCGGATGCCCCATGCGGAACATCCACTGGTTGCCCCGGACCGTGCGCACGCTGCGCCGTACCTGGTCGGCCAGGGTCTGGAACCCCAGGCGGTAATAGGCGGCCGCGAGCGCCGAGCTGAGGCCGTCGGAGGCGCCGGTGGACGCCTGCTGGGCCAGGAAGGTGTCAATCGCCTCCTCGAAGCGCCGGTGGAGCAGTTGCTCGAAACCGCGGAAGGGAATCGCCGACGGCCGGGCATCGGCGGCCAGGCGCTGCGGCAACTGGAAGCGGTGCAGGTCGTACAGGAAGAACAGCGCGCGCACCCGCTCGTACAGGTTCTCGGCGCCCCGGCGGAAGGCGTCGAGTTCCGCCGCCCATTCCAGCAACTGACCGGACGACGCCTCACGGCAGGCGGCGGCGATGGACTGATTGCGGACGGCGGGGTCCTGCGACGTGATGAAACCGACAAGGCGCGACATATCCGGCCGGGAATGACGCCTGAGGACCCGGGATGCCGTCAACGGGCGTTGAAGCCCTGCCAAAGGTCAACCCCGTCGGCGGGACTGGCGCCACTGGTCGAGTCCGACGGCCAGCACGATGACGCCGCCGATGATGATCTCC